>PKCW01000221.1 GCA_002862965.1 Pseudomonadota bacterium | reverse complement strand
ATGTTCACGGCAAGCAACATCAACTCGATGCACATCAGCAGCAAAATGATGTTTTTCCGGTTGATGAAGATGCCGGCCACACTCAACACGAACAAAATGCCGCCGAGCATCAGGTAGTGAGACAGCGTAATCATTTGCCCCCCGCTGGCAAGCCGGTCTTCTTGGTCATTTGCGCGGCTCCGATGGCATTTTCACGATACGCAGGCGATCCTCGGGTCTGGCCTGCACCTGCAGCCCCGGATCCTGCAGGCGCCGTCCGGGTCGGCGCCGCATGGTGAGCGAAATGGCGGCCACGATGGCCACCAGCAGGATGACCGACGCGATCTCGAACGGGTACACGTATTGCGTGTACATCACCTCGCCGAGTGCGCGGATATTGCTGCCGCCATCGGCAAGGGGCACTGGCCCGCGCGGGTCCGAGAAACGGCTTCCGCCCAGCACCACGGACAGTTCGAGCACGATGAGCGCGACGATGCCGAGCCCGAGCGGCAGGGACCGGTTGAACCCGTCCCGCAGCGTGGCCACATCGACGTCGATCATCATCACCACGAACAGGAACAGCACCATCACCGCACCGACGTAGACCAACACCAGCACGATCGCGAGAAACTCCGCGTCGATCAACAGCCAGAGCCCCGCACTGGTGACAAACGCCAGCACCAGGAACAGCACCGAATGCACCGGGTTGCGCGCGGTGATCACTGCCAGCGCGGCACCGATCAGCACCGCCGAGAAGGCGTAAAACAGCACAAGTTGAAACATCGGATGAGGCTCCGCCGGATTCCGGATTCGTCGATTGTTGGATCAGCTATAAGGGGCATCCGCCGCCCGATCACGGGCGATGGATTCCTCGTACTTGTCCCCGATCGCAAGCAGCTTGTCCTTGGTCATGATGTTCTCGCCGCGCTGCTCGAAGTGGTACTCGTAAAGGCGGGTTTCCACGATCGAATCGACGGGACAGGCTTCCTCGCAGAAGCCGCAGTAGATGCACTTGAACAGATCGATGTCATAGCGCGTTGTGCGTCGTGTCCCATCGGCCCGCATTTCCGATTCGATGGTGATGGCAAGCGCCGGGCAGACCGCCTCGCACAATTTGCAGGCGATGCAACGCTCCTCGCCGTTTGCATAGCGCCGCAGGGCATGGAGCCCGCGAAAACGCGGACTCTGCGGGGTCTTTTCCTCCGGATAGAGCACGGTGACCTTGGGCGCAAACAGCTCGCGCGCCGTTACGGACAAGCCGATCACCAGTTCCCACAGCAGGAAGGTCTTGAAGAAATCGCCAATCTGACGTGCTACGGCATTCATGCATCACTCCCTGCTCAGAACCAGGGCCCAAAACCGGTGTGGACGAAAACGCCCACCACGGCCAGCCAGACGATGGTCACCGGAATGAAGACCTTCCATCCCAAGCGCATGATCTGGTCATAGCGATAACGGGGGAAAGTGGCTCGGAACCAGAGAAAACAGAACAGGAAAAACGCGACTTTCAGCGCCAGCCAGTGAAAGCCGTTCTGCCCCAGCAGCGGCAACTGACCCAGCACCGGGACATTCTCCAGGGGCGACAGCCAACCACCCATGAACAGCGTCGCAACCAAGGTCGCGATCAGCGTCATGTTGGCGTATTCGGCCAAAAAGAACAGCGCAAAGCCCATCCCGCCATATTCCACATGGAATCCGGCCACGATTTCCGACTCTCCCTCCACCACATCGAACGGCAGCCGGTTGGTCTCGGCGACGCCGGAAATCCAGTACACCAGAAACAGCGGGAAAAGCGGGATGAAATACCAATGCCAGAAGCCGCCCTGCTGGGCCAGCACGATGTCGTTCAATTTGAGACTGTTCGCTGCCATGAGCACGCCGATGAGGGCGAATCCCATGGCCAGCTCGTAGGAGACCATTTGCGCCGCCGCCCGCATGGCGCCCAGAAACGCATATTTCGAGTTGCTGGCCCAGCCGGCGAGAATGATCCCGTACACGCCGAACGAGGTCAGCGCCAGAATGAACAGCAGACCGGCGTCCACATTCGCCAGCACCGCGCCATCCGCAAAAGGGACGACGGCCCAGGCCACCAGAGCCGGCAGGAACGACAGCACCGGCGCGATGATGAACAGCGCCCGGTTGGCGCGCGCTGGAATGACGATTTCCTTGAAGGCCAGCTTGGCGGCATCGGCGATCGGTTGCAGCAGCCCGGCGGGCCCAACCCGGTTCGGCCCCACCCGCGCCTGCATATAGCCGATCACCTTGCGCTCGGCATAGGTGAGATAGGCCACCACGCCGAGCAACGGCAACACGATCGCCAGGATCTTGAGCACGATGAGGGCGCTCACCCGGATGGCTTCGGGAATCTGCGACCAGATCGCCAGTATGGAATCCAGCATCACACCTGCATCCTCTGATTCCGTTCAACCCGCCGGGCCGGGAACGATCTCGACGGCGCCGAAACGGGCGCCTCCCACCGGCGCATTCAGGAGTCCCGCCGGCCACCAGAGACACCCCGGCGCCAGCGTGTCATCCGCCACCCATGTCAGCCGCACGGACTGCTGCGCCTGTTTGACGATCGCCATTTCGCCCGTCCGGAGCCCGGCCCGCGCCGCATCGGCGGAATGGATATGCAGCACCCCGGCGCGTTGCCCTTCCGGCGATGCCTGCAGCGCCGGTGCGCGCCGCACCAAGGCGTCGGCGCCGTAGAGGCCCAAGGGCCCCAAGCGCTGCAGGGCCGGCAGCAACGGCCGCTCCCACGCGCCGGCATGATGCCACTGCGGGGCGAACGGCTTGATTTCCCCGATCGCGACACGCGCCGCCTCGGTGACCTCGCGGCAATCGGCGTAATCGAAACCCGCGACGCCGAGCTGGTTTCCAAGCACCCGGAGTACTTTCCATCCCGGCCGCGACTCACCCAGCGGCTGCGCACACCCTTCGAAACTCAGCCACGTCCCATCCCGAGCGACGAGACTGCCGGCTGACTCGAAAAAGGTTCCGATCGGCAGCAGGACATGCGCGGTGGACTTCAGCGTGTCCGTCGCATACGCCGTCAACGCCACCCCAAAGCGCGCGCCGGCGAGGGCAGCGGTGGCTGCAGCCGGGTCGGCCGCTTCCACTTCCGGCTCGACGCCGAAGGTTAGAAAGCCTTGCATGCCGCCACCGAGCAGTTGCGCAGCCGACTGACCGGCGATCGGTGCCGCGACCCCACCGATGCCGCGGTGCGGGACGATACCACACAGCCACGCGCCTGCGGTGTTGCCACCCGCCGGCAACGTGCCGAAGGCCGAATGCGTTGCCTCGGCGATGAAGCCGGCCAGCGCCAACAGGGTTCCGGCGCCGCGCTGTTCCAGTGCCAATTGCCCCACCAGCAAGCCGCTGCGCTGACCCTGCGCCAATGATTCCGCGATGCGGACATGCGCCTGCTGGACGTCGACACCCTGCACCGCTGCGGACAGCGCGACCGGAACGGCCTGCCCGGTGAGCTCGGAGACCGCCAGGGCGAGGGCGGCCAGCTCTTCAGCCAGATCCTTGGCGCGTCGGTCGACCAGGATCGGAAAGCGGAAATCGCCATCCAGCGGGTTGATGACACTCAGCTTTGCACCGCGCAGGCCCGCCTTGCGCAGCCGCAGATGCAGCAGCGGGATTTCCCGGCGCAGATCGCTGCCAACGATCAGGGCCGCGTCGACCCGCTCCCAAGCCGCGATCGGCAGGCCGAGGTCGGGAAAGCTCCCCGCCTGTTCCTGACCCGTGGTATCCGCCAGACCCAGTCGATGATCGAGATTCCGGCAGCCCAGATGTTCGGCCAGCCGCCTCAGCAGAAAGTATTCCTCGACCGTCGCCGATGCCGAAGCCAGAATGCCGAGCGTGTCGGGCGGTATCTGCCGCAAGCCGTCAGCCGCGGCATGCAGGGCGGTGCCCCAGTCGACGGTGCGCCAGCGCCCGTCCTCACGGATCATGGGCGACAGCAGGCGATCGGGCGCGCCGATCGCCGTGTAGCTGAACCGATCCCGGTCGCTGATCCAGGTCTCGTTGAACGCTTCGGCGTCACGCGGGACCACGCGCATGACCCGTCCGCCGCGCACATGCGTGGCGATGTGCGTGCCCCAGCCGTCATGCGGCGCAAGCGTGGGCTGTTCGGTCAGTTCCCAGGGCCGGGCCGTGTAGCGCGACGGCTTTGCCGTCAGCGCGCCCACAGGGCACAGGTCGATGACGTTGCCGGCCACCTCGGATGTCAAGGCATGCTCGACATAGGTGCCGATGGACATGAACTCGCCGCGACCGGTCGCGCCCAGCTCGCGCACCCCGGCGACCTCTTCGCCGAAGCGGACACAACGGGTGCAATGGATGCAGCGCGTCATGTCGGTCGCCACGAGCGAACCCAGATCCGGATCCGGCACGATGCGCTTGCGTTCGTCATAGCGCGAAGCGTCCTGCCCGAAGCCCAAGGCGAGGTCCTGCAGTTCGCATTCGCCGCCCTGATCGCAGATCGGGCAGTCGAGCGGATGATTGATCAGCAGGAATTCCATGGTGCCCTGCTGAGCGTCGATCGCCTTGGGGGAACGCGTGAAGACCTTCATGCCGTCCGCCACCGGCGTCGCGCAGGCCGGCACCGGTTTCGGCGCCCGCTCCATTTCCACCAGGCACATGCGGCAGTTGGCGGCGATCGACAGCTTCTTGTGATAGCAGAAGCGCGGGATATAGATGCCCGCCTGATCGGTCAGTTCAATCAGCATCTGCCCCTTGCGTCCCTGGATGGACACGCCGTCGACTTCGATTGTGACCTCGTCGCTGCTCATATCGCCTGTCCGATGCTGATTGTCGCCGGGACCGTCACGCGACGGCTGCCGTGGTCACGGGCGCGCCGACCAGACAGCGCTTGTGATCCACGTGATACTGGAATTCATCGCGGAACTGCTTGATGAAGCTGCGCACCGGCATGGCCGCGGCATCCCCCAGGGCGCAGATGGTCCGCCCTTCCATGCGGGCCGCCACCCGATCCAGCAAGTCGAGGTCCTCGGAACGGCCCAGTCCGTGCTCGATGCGCCGCACCACGCGGTGCAGCCAGCCGGTGCCTTCGCGACAGGGGGTGCATTGCCCGCAGGATTCCGAGAAGTAAAAGCGCGAGACCCGCTCCAGCACCTTCACCATGCAGGTGGTCTCATCCATCACGATGATGGCCCCGGACCCGAGCATGGAGCCGGCCTTCGTCACCGAGTCGTAGTCCATGTTGACGTCCATCATGACCGCGCCGTGCACGACGGGGACCGAGGAGCCGCCCGGAATCACGGCCTTGAGCTTGCGCCCATCGCGCACCCCGCCCGCCATCTCCAGCAGGGTCGCGAACGGCGTCCCCAGGGGCACCTCGAAATTGCCCGGCCGGTTCACGTGACCCGAGACCGAGAAAATCTTGGTGCCGCCAGCTTTTTCCACGCCAAGCCCGGCGAACCACTCCGGGCCACGACGCAGGATCACCGGGACGGAGGCGTAGGTTTCGGTGTTGTTGATGGTGGTCGGGCGGCCATAGAGGCCATAGGTCGCCGGAAATGGCGGCTTGAAGCGCGGCTGGCCCTTCTTGCCCTCCAGGGATTCCAGGAGAGCGGTTTCCTCGCCGCAGAT
>PKCW01000033.1 GCA_002862965.1 Pseudomonadota bacterium | reverse complement strand
CTGCCACGGCGCCGGCGCCTACGGGGTTCGGCTCTTCGGCCGCTGGCAGCAGCAGTGCATCAAGCAACTGTTGCTGCACCACAGCGAGCGGCGCGCCGAAGCGCATCGCGATCGCGTCGGATGTCAGTCCTTCGTTGACATGCAACTCGCGCAACACAGGACGCGGCAGCAGGAACTCGCGCGCGAAGAGGTCCATCTTCACTTCACGTCGCTCACGCGCCCCGTAGTCAAGGACACGATCGACGCCCACCGGTGCGTCTTCCAGCGATCGGTCGGGCTCGACATCCACCGTCACCACATCGAGCGTGCCACCTTCCAGCACGACATGGCCGAGTTCGTGTGCAATCAAAAACGCGCGCTCGAAGTCTGATCCACGATCCTCGTAGAGGATGCCTCCAGCCTGACAGTCGAACGTGGCTTTGCCTCCCTTAAGCTGTGGGTCTCCTTCTCGCAGCGCGTACACATCCAAGCCGCGATTTGAGGCCTCCTGAAGCGCAAACACTAAAGGCCGGGTCGGATCTCCGCCGGCCGCGACGTTCGCACGGTGCAGGCGTTCTGCTTCCAGTCGAGCGGCCTCGGTGGCGTCCATCGTTCAGTCCGACAGTGCCTTTAGCGTCGCCTGCTGCTCCGGCGTGAGTTGTGAAGTCGCGACAGCTTGGTCGAACGTGATCTGCTCGCCCACACTCGGCTTCACATTTGACCGAAAAGCGTGTCCGGAAACCATGCCCGGTGGCCCCTGCAGGTATGCGTTCACAGATTGAACGGTGACACCCAGTTCTGACGCAAGCTTCTCGACGAATCGGGCAGGAATGGTGGCTGTACGAATGGCCCGATCGCGCACCCGCATGAGGAAGAGGTTACTGACGTCCAGGCTGCGTGCGAGCGACTTGAAGCTGCTCGTATTGAGCTTGGTGAACGGATTCGCAACCTCCGCATCGGGCTGCTGGACAGCCCGCTCGAATCGCTGCCAGGCCTTATCAATCGCGCTGTCCGGCACTTCGGTCGCCGGAACATCGCCTTCTGGCGCCTCATAAAGCAGATCGATCGAACAGTCGATCAGCGCGGTCGCATGCTGCGGGTACTCCCTAATGTAGCGTTCAAGCGTTTCCCGGCCATGGTTGGGCTCCATGGAGAACGCCATCAGCACAGATTCCTCGTCTGCAGCGAAAGGCTTTGACGTACTCATGCGTCCTCCTGCAGAACAGACCTGAGGGTCTTGTAGGCACGGTCGCGGCGATTGCGCACGGTTCTCTCATCGCACTGGAGCATCTTCGCGATAGTCATGATGTTCGGGTCCTTCGAGTCGATCTGGAAGCCTTGCCGTAGCAAGCCAACGACCCGCCTCTGATCGTCTGGTAATGCGTCAATCGCAGCGTCCAACTCCAACCGGAAAGCCGGGTCGTCAATTTTTTGAGGGTCGCCTCCGAGGAAGTCGGCCGCTGCTGCCTCGACTTCCGGTGAAATGTCCTGACCCTCATTGTCATCCGTGGACAACGGCACTGTAAGGACCGAGGCCGGACCAATCTGCCTCAGCACGGTCTTGCGGAACCGGGCGAATGCTAGGTCGAACCGCACTTCAAAGAAATCCAGCATAGCGAAGCGGCCGCTGCAGTCCTTGGCAATTCGCTCAGCGAATCGGCTCATGACCTCTTCTCGGATGTCTTGTGCCCCGGCCATACGAGAGTCCGGGATCGATGCAAACAGAGACTGCCCGACGCGCTTCATGAGCAGTCCGAAAAGCTGCTTGAACTCGTCCTTTGCGCCTGTCGCATGGGCGCGCCGCAGGAAATATGTCAGTGCTTCCGACGGCACATAGCCGTCGCTCTTCCTCGACGCGACGGTGAAGGCCTGCAGGCGTGTCGCGGCATCGATCGACTCCAGCCTCTGCAAACAGGCGTCGATCTCCGGGGGGCGCGCGAACGGCTCCCCGTTTTTATCCTTGCTTCTCAAGGGTTTCGGCATCGATCTTCTCCTTGCCCGTCAGCCCGCTCTATACATGCGTTCTCTTTTCCACCGTCACCGAACACGAATCGGCAAGGACACCTGCGGCTGGATCGGCACGAGGGTTTTGGCATAGGCACGCAAGATGTCGTTGTAGAGATCAGCATGCTTCGGGGCCTCGACCGAGAGGATCAGTGCATAGCGGATCTTCTCGGCACCAGTGGTGGCCCGGCCGCCGCCGTCGCGGGCGTTGTAGTGAATGTCGAAAACGGGGTTCTTGAGGCTGGAGCCGCGGAAGGTCTTGGCTCCGTGCAGCACAGTTTCCCATTTGCCCTGATCCGAACGCCGCTCCTGCTCGGTGGCGAACTTCTTCAAGTCGAAGAAGCCCTTGGTATCCGCGTTGCTCTTGCCATCCTTGATCTTCTCGTCGTTGGGCCGGAAGACGACTTCGAGGCCGGCCTTGGTGTAGGCCGCGGCATCCTGCGGATCGGTGGGTGAGGCATAGCAGAACGTCGCCTTCAGACGCACATTGCCGAGCAGTCCTTCCTTGGGCAGCGGCAGGCTGGCACGCAAGTACTTACTGGGCTTGAGCTCGCCCTGGTAGACCACGCGGGCCACACCATCCGGGCAGGTGATAATGTCGAGGGTGTCCTCAGGAATCTTGCCCCAACCCACTTCGACCGGATCATGCTCGCCAGGATCGGCCGCGTGAACCAGAAGGGCCTTGATGGCGAGTGGCGTCAGATCTCCGCCCAGGATCGCGCGTACGCCGACCGCGCTACGCAGCAGGTACGGAGCCGCGAAGCTGGTACCCAACTGCGGCGTCAGCACCGGCTTCACGTTCGGCGCCAACACATGAAAGTATTTGGCTGCTGGGTTGCCACCGAACGCCATCAGGTCTGGCTTGATAACCCCAGGGCTGCGGCCCGGCCCGATCGCGCTGTAGGGCGCGCGTGCCCAGCCAGCATCGGTGTCGTCGGCCGCGCCGACCGCGAGCGCATTCACGCAATCCGATGGAACCTGCACGCGGTTGTAGCCGAGCTCGCGGTCCCGGTCTCCGTTATTGCCAACGGCCACCGTCATGAGCGTATCGCCGTCGCTGAGCAACTCGTCGATAACGGACGTCCAAGCGTGGACTTCCCGGTCCTCCACTTCGAGATCTGGGCCCAGGCTCAGGTTGATGAACTCGTAGGACCTCGACAGCAGAACCTGCTCGATGAGACCGAGTGTGCGATACAACTCCAATGGATCTTCGCCGCCCGCCTCCTGGTCCAGCACGCGCAGATGGTCCACCGGGGCGAACGGCCTGCCGACCGTACCGTTGGGCTGGATCGGACCGAACAGCACGGCGGAGGTCACGCCCAAGCCATGCTCCGGGCCGTCCGGATCATCGTCGGCGTCTTCGTCGAGCTTGCGGTACGAGCGCAGCCAGGGGCCGATCGGATGGTGCTTAGGCAGGCCACCGTCCAGGATGGCGACACGAGGTTCGGATGAAAGGGCCTGTTCGGTGGGGAGGCTGCATCCCACTGAGGGCCCACCACTGCGTTGCAAGGGACGGATACCACGCAGCTTTGGCACGGGACGGATCACCCGCACGAAGGCGAAGCTGGCCAACCGCTCAATGTCGCGCGGCTTGCCCTCGACCGGCACGAACCACAGATTGCCGGCGATGAAATCGACTTCACTGTGGACCTTCACGCCTTCCTGCTGCGCGAACTTCACGAAAGCCTTCTGGATTAGGCCCGGGTCTTCATCCGGTAGCAGATGTAGGCCTACTTCGAAAAAGCGATCCTTCGGGCCGCCGAGGCCCACGATTCGCTCTGCTGGCGCAAAGGCGGCAAACTGTTCGATGTGGGCAAGATCTTCGCCCTCGTCGGATTCCGCCTCAATGGTTTGCGTCCATCGGGAGAGGTTGCGGAAAGCCTGGCGCTTGCCGGCGACAAACAGTTCGGTCGTTGTGGTTTCATGCGGCTGCCCCTTGCGGGTCCAGGCCTGCGGCTTGACCTTGACGGTACGGCTCCCGATGGACTCCAGTCCCGTACTACGCAGTAGTCCTGTCGGAAAATACGAGCGCGCAATGAAGCTGGGATTCATCATCAGCCGGGCTACCGCGAAGTCGCCCGGGCAAGCGTCAGCAGATAGCTCGTCCAGCGCCTTGCTTGCACTGCGGAACTGAGGAACCATTCGCTCCCTCGCCTGCGCGAACGTGTAGACCTCGGCCTTGCCTGGCATGCGCTTCGGACCGACGATGTCATGGGTCAGCAGCTCGCCACGACCGATCAGGAAATTGGTTTGGCTCATGCGTCAGCCTTTCTCCGTTGTGCGGCCTTTCGTACCGCAGACGTCTCATTGGTGTACTTTCGGATCGTGTCCCGGCTCACCCCGGTGATGTCGGAAACAGTGTGCTGGGACAGGCGGGTCTGCTTGGCCAGCATCACTGCCAGGTCGATGCGGCCCTGCCTATCGAGCGCCAAAGCACGCGCCTTCATGAAGTCTTCGACCAGATCAGCGTCGGTGGTCGTGCCCAGCGCCACGGCACGCCGGAAGCGCTGCACGTCGCGCTCGATGTCGCTGAACGAATGGCCGGCGAATGCAAACACCAGGATGTCGATCCAACGGGCAAAAAGGGCGTAGTCCGGCCCCAGGAATCGCTTGATGGCTTCCTTGACTGCCTGTTCATCGGGCGTCTTGAACTGGACTACCAGGTCGAAGCGTCGCCACAGCGCGGGATCGATCAGTTCCGGGTGGTTGGTGGCCGCCAGCAATACACTGCTGGCAGGCCATTCGTCGACTTCTTGCAGGATCACCGTGACCAGGCGCTTGAGTTCGCCTACGTCGCTGTCATCGCTGCGTCGCTTGGCGATAGCGTCGATTTCGTCCAGCAGCAGCACGCAAGGCTCGCGTTTGGCGAAATCGATGGCCGCCCGCAGGTTGGTGCCGCTCTTGCCTAGCAGGCTGCTCATCACGGCTGTCAGGTCGAGCACGTACAGCGGCACCTTCAATTGCGCGGCCAGCCAGCGGGCCGTGAGTGTCTTGCCGACCCCGGGCGGCCCCACAAAGATGGCCGAGCGGGTCGGCGTCAGCCCCATGGCCTGAAGTCGATCGCTCTGCCGGCGCTCGGCGATGAGTTGCCCCAGTGAATCCTCGACATCGCCGGACAGCAGCGGCGCATCTGTCGTCGGTTCGTCCTTGAACACCTTCAGGAGAGAGAGACGGGATTCGTCGTCAACCGGCAAGGCGTGGGCCGTTGGCGGCTGAGGCGACAGCTTGCGCATGGGAGAGACACTGCGTACTGGCTTCGACTTCAGGAACAGTTCGAGCTGCTCGGCCAAGTCGGGCGCCGTCCCTCGGTACTTGCGGACTAGCCGCGCCGTGAACAGGCGCACATCCTCACTCTGCTCGGCCAAAGCCAGGCGGACCATCTGGGCTAAATCTGAATGCTCTTCTCTCATTTCGCCCGCAACCTCGATAACTAATTGATTTATATTGAAAAATAAAAATTCTTCAATGGACTAAAGTAATTATCTCATAAAGCGAGGTCAAGTGGTAAGAGAGGCTGCGGCAGTAGCGGTCACAGCGCCGTCGTCGACTGGCAGGTTTGCCGTCTAGCGTGATCTGCAATTCCACGCTGAGAAGCGCCTGAGCGCCTATGCGCGCCTGGTCGGGCGGGGTGTCGTATGACCGGCCATCA
>PKCW01000182.1 GCA_002862965.1 Pseudomonadota bacterium | reverse complement strand
GGGTCAGGGATTCGAACCCTGGGAGGGCTCGCACCCTCGCTGGTTTTCAAGACCAGTGCAATCAACCGCTCTGCCAACCCACCGAGCGCCTGAGCATCAGGCAGCGCCAAGGATACTGGAGAGCCCGCGGCGCTGCTACCGCGAAGGAACTTCAGCGCGTTCGCAAGGTCCTGTAAGCTGGCGAGAGGGCGTTTTTGCCCGCCTATTCCAAGGAGCCGTTCCCATGTCCACACGACCGGATGTCATTCACGGCAGCGCGGTCCGCGTTGCCGACAACAGCCTGATCCGCAACACCTACACCTTGCTGGCCATGACACTGCTGTTCAGCGCAGCGATGGCAGGTCTTTCCATGGCACTCGATCTGCCCCGCATGGGGGTCCTGGTGACCCTGGTCGGGTATTTCGGGCTGCTGTTTCTGGTCACGCGCCTGCGCAACAGCGTGTGGGGCCTCGCCGCCGTGTTCGGTCTGACCGGTTTCATGGGGCTCACCCTGGGGCCGATACTCGAGGCCTATCTCACCGTGCTGCCGAACGGCGGACAGGTGGTGATGATGGCCATGGGCGGCACGGGCGCGGTGTTCCTCGGCCTGTCGGGCTATGCCCTGACGTCCCGCCGCGACTTCAGCTTCATGGGCGGTTTCCTCACGGCCGGCATCCTGGTCGCCTTCCTGGCCGGTCTGGGCGCGATCTTCTTCCAGCTGCCGGCGCTGTCGCTGGGCGTTTCGGCGATGTTCGTGCTGCTGATGTCGGGCATCATCCTCTATGAGACCAGCAATCTGGTGCATGGCTACGAGACCAACTACATCATGGCCACGGTGAGTCTCTACGTGGCGATCTACAACCTCTTCCTGAGCCTGCTGCAACTGCTGGGTTTCGCCGGCGGCGAGGACTGATCGGGGCCTGTTCGGCCCTCTCCCGTGCTCCCCGGGTCGGTCACGACCCGGGGACGCTCATGCCCCCGGCGCCGTGAACGCGTTTTCCGACTGCTCCTCCAGACCGAACCAGCGCAGGCGCTCGCGCAGCCGCACCACTTCCCCCACGATCACCAGCGTCGGCGCCTTCAGCGCGGCGGTACTTACGGCATCGGCCAGATGCGCGAGGTCGCTCACCACCACCCGCTGCGCCGACGTGCTGCCCTGCTGGATTACGGCTGCCGGATGGCTGGGCGCAAGACCATGCGCGATCAGCGCTGCGCAGATCGACGCCAGTCCCTGCAGCCCCATGTAGATCACCAGCGTCTGCATGGGTTGGGTCAGCGTGCGCCAGTCGACGCCGAGCGCGGCATCCTTCGGATGGCCGGTGAGGAACACGCAACTGTGCGCATGATCGCGGTGGGTGAGGGGAATGCCGGCATAGGCCGCGCAGCCCGATGCCGCGGTGATGCCGGGCACGACCTGAAAGGGAATGCCCTGGGCGGCGAGCTGGTCGATTTCCTCGCCGCCGCGCCCGAAGATGAAGGGATCGCCGCCCTTGAGGCGCAGCACGCGCCGGCCGGCCCGTGCCAGGGCGATCAGCCTCGCGTTGATCTCCTCCTGCGGCACCGCATGGTGGCTGCGCGCCTTGCCGACATAGATCCGCTCGGCCTCCTTGCGCACCAGATCGAGGATCGCGGGCGTGACCAGCCGGTCGTAGAGCACCACGTCGGCCTGCTGCATCAGCCGCAGGGCGCGGAAGGTCAAGAGGTCCGGATCGCCGGGCCCGGCCCCGACCAGATAGACCTCGCCGCGGGCCGGCGAGGTTCCCGCGAGCGCCGTCTGCATCAAGGCGTCGGCCTGTGACTCGCGGCCGTCGAGCACGCGCTCGGCGATGGGACCGTCCAGCGTTTCTTCCCAGAGGCGACGCCGCGCGGCCGGGTCGGGCACGGCTTCCCGGACCGGGGTGCGCCAGCGCTCGGCAAACCGGGCGAGCGCGCCGTAGCGCGCCGGCAGCTCGGCTTCGATCCGCGCCTTGATGCGGCGGGCCAGGATGGGCGAGGTGCCGGCGCTGGAGATTGCGATCTTGATGGGTGACCGGTCGACGACGGCGGGCAGGATGAAGGAACACAACTCGGGCGCGTCGGCCACGTTCACCGGGATGCGGCGTGCGCGGCAGTTCGCCGAGACCGCGCGGTTGACCGCGGCATCGTCGGTGGCTGCGATGACGAGCACCGGCGCGTCCAGGGCGAGTTCGGGATAGGTTCCGGCGCGCCAGCGGATGCGACCGGCGGTGTGCAGCGCGGCCAGCGCAGGATGCAGCCGCGGCGCGATGACTTCGACCGCTGCGCCGGCGTCGAGCAGCCCCTCGACCTTGCGCGCCGCGACGCTGCCGCCACCGATGACGGTGCAGGGCTGAGCGTCCAGGTTCAGAAAGACCGGGTAATAGCTCATGGCCGCGGCCCTCTCCTATAGAACGAAACGCGATTTTATACTACGTTGTTTCCCATCGTCAGGAATATCACAGGCGGTTGCCGTGAAGCTGCGCCAGTTGCACTACATTCAGGAAGTCGCCAATCGGGGACTGAACGTCACGGCCGCGGCCGAGGCGCTGTTCACCTCCCAGCCCGGCGTGAGCAAGCAGATCCGGCTGCTCGAGGACGAACTGGGGGTGCTGATCTTCGAGCGCAACGGCAAACATCTCACCCGGCTGACGGCGGCCGGCGAAGCCATTCTGGGCATTGCGAGCCGCATCCTGCAGGATGTCGAGAACATCGAACGCATCGCGCGGGAACATCGCGACCCGGCCCGCGGCAGCCTGCGCCTGGCGACCACCCACACCCAGGCGCGCTACGCCCTGCCGCCGGTGATCCAGCGCTTCCGCGAACGCTACCCGGAGGTCGCGCTGCACATCCACCAGGGCACGCCGTTGCAGATCGCGGAGGCCGCGGCCAAGGGCGAGGTCGATTTCGCCATCGCCACCGAGGCCATGGAGCATTTCGAGGATCTGGTGATGATGCCCTGCTACCACTGGAACCGCTGCGTGCTCGTCCCGCCCGACCATCCGCTGACACGCGCGCAGCCGCTCAGTCTGGAGGCGATCGCCCAATATCCGATCGTGACCTACGTGTTCGGCTTCACCGGCCGCTCCTTGCTGGACCGGGCCTTCGCTGACAAGGGGTTGCAGGTGCAGGTGGTGCTGACGGCGGTGGACGCCGATGTGATCAAGACCTATGTGCGGCTAGGCCTGGGTGTCGGCATCGTGGCGCGCATGGCCTATGACCCCCAGGCCGACACCGATCTCGTCGCGCTGGACGCCCGGCACCTGTTCCGGCCCAGCACCACACGCATCGGCTTCAAGCGCGGCATGCTGCTGCGGCAGTACATGTACGATTTCATGCAGATGTTCGCCCCGCAGCTCAATCGCAATATCGTCGATCGCTGCGCGGCCTTCCCGACCCATGAGGAACGGGCGGATTTCCTTGCCCACGCCATTGGCGAGCTGCCCATATATTGAATTGTCTATTTTGTTATAGGGATCAATTCCTTTTTTTACATATGCGATGCGATTAAACTCACTCCTTGGCCGGGACACCGCCGGCTCGATGACCGTCAGGATCGCCGCCATGTACCGTTACGATAGCCAAGACCAGCGTGTGGTCGATGAGCGGGTCGCCCAGTTCCGCGACCAGACCCGCCGTTTTCTCGCCGGGCAGCTCAGCGAGGAGGAGTTCCGTCCGCTGCGGCTGCGCAACGGACTGTACATCCAGCGCCATGCGCCCATGTTGCGCGTCGCCATTCCCTACGGGCTGCTCGCGGCGCGCCAGTTGCGCATGCTGGCCCACATCGCGCGCACCTACGACCGCGACTACGGGCACTTCACCACGCGCCAGAACATCCAGTACAACTGGCCGGCGCTGGAACGCGTGCCCGACATCCTGGCCGATCTGGCCACCGTGCAGATGCACGCCATCCAGACCAGCGGCAACTGCATCCGCAACGTCACCTCCGATCAACTGGCCGGCATCTCGCCCGACGAGCTGGCCGATCCGCGCCCTTACTGCGAAATCATCCGGCAGTGGTCGACCTTCCACCCCGAGTTTTCCTACCTGCCGCGCAAGTTCAAGATCGCAGTGACCGGCGCCCAGCGCGACCGCACGGCGGCGCAGATCCACGACATCGGCCTGCAGATCGTCGACAACGCGGCCGGTGAGCGGGGCTTTCGGGTGTATGTGGGCGGCGGGCTGGGCCGGACGCCCATGATCGGCGAGGTGATCCGCGAGTTCCTGCCCGAGGCCGACCTGCTCACCTATCTCGAGGCCATCCTGCGCATCTACAACCGCAATGGCCGGCGCGACAACATCCACAAGGCGCGCATCAAGATCCTGCTGAAAGCCTGGGGCCGCGCGGCTTTCGCCGAGGCGGTGGAGGCCGAGTGGGCGCGCCGCGACAGCGATGCCCTGCGCCTGCCGGCCGATGAAGTCGCGCGCGTCGCCGCGCATTTCGCCCTGCCCGCGTATGCACCCGAAGCGGTGGCCGATCGGCTCGATCCGGCCCTCGAATCCGATCCCGACTTCGCGCGCTGGTATGCCCGCAACACGCTGCCCCACAAGGTGCCCGGTTATCGCGCGGTACACGTCGGCCTCAAATCGCCGGGCCGGCCGCCGGGGGATGCCACGGCCGGGGAAATGGATCTCATCGCCGATCTCGCCGAGCGCTACAGCTTTGGCGAACTGCGCGTGACCCATCACCAGAACCTGCTGCTCGCCGATGTGCGCCTCGCCGATCTGCCGGCGCTGTGGCAGACCCTGCGCGCGCACGATCTGGCCTATCCGAACGTCGGCACGCTGACCGACATGATCGCCTGCCCGGGGCTCGATTTCTGCGCCCTGGCGAACGCCGGCTCGATCGATGTCGCGCACCAGATCCAGTCGCGTTTCGAGGATCTGGATTACCTCTACGACCTCGGCGAGCTGCGCCTCAACCTGTCGGGCTGCATGAACGCCTGCGGTCATCACCACGTCGGCCACATCGGCATCCTCGGCGTCGACAAGAAAGGCGAGGAGTGGTACCAGATCCAGATCGGCGGCAGTTCCGAGAACAGCGCCTCGCTGGGCAAGGTGCTGGGTCCGTCGGTGCCCAAGGAACAGGTGGCCGAGGTCATCGCGCGGCTGCTCACGGTCTATCTCGAGCTGCGCGAGGAGGGCGAGCGCTTCCTCGACACCTGCCGGCGCGTGGGTATCGAGCCCTTCCGGGAGCGGGTCTACGCCGAGCTGGAGGTGGCGGCATGAGCGGGGCCTTGTTGCATGTCGAGGGCCGCGTGCTGGACGCCGATGGCTGGGGCCGGATCGCCGATGACGCGGTGTTGCCGGAGGGCCCGGTGCTGGTGAGCCGTGTGCGCTGGCAGGCGATGCGCGAGGCGCTGATCGCGCGCGCGGCGCCGGTGGGGGTGCTGCTGTTGCCCGATGAGCCGGTGGAGGAGATCGCCGCCGATCTGCCGCATCTGGCCTGCGTCGCACTGCACTTTCCCGGTCCCGGCGAGGGCCGGCCCTACAGCGCGGCGCGGCTGTTGCGTGGGCGATACGACTACCGCGGCGAGATTCGCGCCGTGGGCGAGGTGCTCATCGATCAGGTGCACTTCCTCAAGCGCTCGGGCTTCGACGTGCTGGCCTTGCGGGCCGATCAGGACGTACCGGCCGCGCTTGCGGCGCTGCGGACGTTTTCCGTGCACTATCAACCCGGCGCCGACGAGGCCCTGCCGC
>PKCW01000140.1 GCA_002862965.1 Pseudomonadota bacterium | reverse complement strand
GAGAGACCCAAGAAAGCACTCGGCGGGCTGACACCCACCGCATACGCCAAACGGATGGCCGATATCGGCTACCCTAACCCCGGACTCTAGATCGCCCCGCTACTCAAGGCGGGGGGACGTCGCCGTATTCACGAAATCGTCTTTGCTTCCGGTGATCTGGACGAAACGGGCGGGTCCTGAAATCGGGCCTGCCTCCCAGACATTGATCAGCGGATGGACATGCCATTCGCCGGGCACACGCGCCTTCATTTTTACTTCATATTCATAGAATTCCCCGCGCTTGAAGGCCGTGGACTGATATTGCGGCATGCCGTTTACGGTCGCGTCCATTCGAACGAACACGGGACCCGGAACACCGATGTTCAGGAACACCCACTCCTCCGGCTTCGCGACATAGTCCGGCCAATGCCCGGAAACCATGAATTTGCCCCGCACGGTAACAATATCGTTAACCTTGACCTGAGTCGGCTCTATCTTGGTGTCGAACCAATGCACAGTTCTCATGCGGATCCCGGCCATCTGTGCAATCTCTCCATGCGCAAACACAACCGGCATGAAGAGCGCCCACATGAGAACAACCAGCAAGACTTGGCGCACCAAACGATGATTTTCTCGTTCCATCACACTCGCTCCTGCCGCGTCATCAGACCAGTTTTCCAAGCCAGGACGGCCGGGAACCTTTTGAACCGATCCACACAAAGACGTAGTAGACCAAGATGGCGAAGAATCCTGAAACGAAAGCACTGACCGGCGCCACATGTGTCCCGAAGGTACGCAAGGTGCCGGCCTCGATGATCCGCACATATTCCGGCATCGCGGTGCGGATATACTGGAAGCCCATGTAGTCGGCGAGTGTCATCACCGTGTCACCCAACAGGACCGGCATGTGCATGGGGGCCACGACCGGCCAGTTCATGGCCGAAAACAGGAGTCCGAACAGCATTCCGCCGACCAATCCCGTCAACGCAAAACTGCGGGTGATCAGCAACACCGCGTCCAGCACCACGGCGGCGCCGATCCAGACTTCCGGCATCACCCAATTCATGGGAAAAGCCGTGAAGACATGGAAGTTGACGTATCGGCTGACGATCTGTGAGAGCCAGAACCCCAGCGCCAGACCCGTTGCCGCCACCGGCAACTTGAAATACCGCCAGAAGGCGTAGGTCGCGACAGCGGGCAGCGCAAGCAGCAGCAAGGGCGTCACCAGTGGCCACCACCGCCGATCGCGCCAATCCATCCAGTAACTCCAGTCCCCAACGGTCAATGCGCACAGAAAGACCGCGGCGCCGCCGATCAGGACAGAAATGAGCGGAAAGAAAAACAGATCGGCATTGCGCCATGCCTGCATCTGCTCCTTGACGCTGATGACTGCGTTACCACGCGGTGTGCGATCGACATCGGCTTTATTGCCGGCTTCAATTTGTATGGCCATGAGAGTCCTTCCCTTGGTTTTGGTGTGCGCCTGCGCTCGAGTTCGAGCTGGAACAGCCGTATCGCGTTGATTGTTTCCGGAGGTCATGGCGGCCCGGGGTGGACGAGCGCTCCTTCGCCCATCCACTCCGGTGTTGACAGTTAACGGGACAGACCCATCTCCTTCTCCACCTCCTCCAGGCTGTAGACCCGGCTCAGCTCATACATGCGCTGCAGACACTGAATCACGAAACCGATCAGAAAGACCAGAAAAAATCCGGCCAGCACGAAGAACCAATGCACCGGCGCCCCGAACAGTTCTTCAGCGTAAAAGAACGTATGCGCCCATTCGTTGAAGGCCACGACCGGACCGGCGCACATGAAGCCGATGATGGCCAGCGACAGCGGCATGGAGACACGGTTGGCGAAATACGGCAGCCGGGTATGCACCCAGATCCACGCCATCGCCAACCCGGCAAGACCAGCAGGAACCCCGAGGTAGAAAAGGAAGATGTGCGTTGGCGTGAAGTCGGTGTCCCGAATCACGACCTGGTGCCAGGCTGCATCCGCTTCGGTCAGTAGGCCCAAGGCAGAAATCAGAACGACCGCCGCCACCACCAGAATGCTGAACATGGCGTAGAAACGGCCCAATTCATCCCGAGCCGGCAGGTTCATGATGTCCCGATCACGGGTCAACCACAGCCACACGGCCCCGATGGTGCCCAAAACAGGCAGGAGAATGATTTGTGCGTAGAAGATGCGCATCCAGTAAATCTGGAAGTCATCCGAGAACGAGTCCAGGCCGACCGACCAGGAAAAGGTGTGCTGATACCACTTCACCAAGGCGACGAACGCGATGGCAATGACCGTCACCGTGAAGGCCAGCACCCACGGCGGGCGTGGAGCCTCACCGACGTTCTCAGGCGCGACCGCCACGTTGTGATTCACTACGGTGCTCATGATCGAGTCTCCTCTTGTTGCAGATGTCCCCTTCTCACGGAAGGAGGTTTTTTCTCGTTGAGATGAACTGTCGGCGCCCGCCGAGCAGAACGTTGACCGCGCCGACTTGACTTTTCCGGCGACCCGCGTCCTGACCAAGCGTTCCTCAGGATCAACATATACTCTCGATTGAACGATCGTTCAAGATCGCGGCAAGGTTTTTTGGCAGAGCCCGCGCGCCGCTCCTCAGATCTTCCGGTCGCGCCCTTCCCAGTAGGGGTCGCGCAGGAAGCGCTTGTAAAGCTTGCCGGTGTCCAGACGCGGCAACTCGGCGGCGAAATCGATCGATCGCGGCAGTTTGAAACGCGCGAGGCGCTCGGCGGCGAACGCCAACAGTTCCTCGGCCAGCGCCGGGCCGGGCTCGACCCCATCGGCGGGCTGGACGACGGCCTTCACCTCCTCGCCCCATTCCTCGTTGGGAATCCCGAACACGGCGGCATCGGCCACCTTGGGATGCTCCATGAGCGTGGTCTCGATCTCGGCGGGATAGATGTTGACACCGCCGGAAATGATCAGATCCTTGGCCCGGTCGCACAGGAACAGCCAGCCGTCCGGGTCCAGATAACCGATGTCTCCCACGGTGAACAGGCCGTCGCGATGGCTTTCCCGTGTCTTTGCGGGATCCTTGTAGTACTCGAACTCGCCGATCATGGACTTCATGTAGACGTTGCCGGGTTCGCCCCCCGGCACGGGATGACCGGCATCGTCGAAGATGCGGATCTCCGTCCCCGGCCACGGTTTGCCGACGGTGCCCGGTTTTTTCAGCCAGTCCTCTGAAGTCGCGATGGTCCCGCCCCCCTCGGTCGCACCGTAGTACTCGAAGATCACCGGCCCCCACCATTCGATCAGCGCCTTTTTCGCTTCGACCCCGATCGGCGCCGCACCATGGATCACGGCGCGCAGACTGGACAGGTCGTAGCGCCGCTTGACCGCGTCGGGCAACGCGAGCATGCGGTGGAACATGGTCGGAACCATATGGGTCGAGGTCACCCGATGGCGCTCGACCAGGCGCAGGGTGTCCTCGGCATCCCACTTGTCCATCAGGACCAGCGTATGGCCCAGATGCAGGGAGGCCGTGCCGAACCCGCCGGGCGCGGCATGGTAGAGCGGGCCGGTGACCAGATGCACGCCCTCGCCGGCCTTGAGTCGGAACAGGGCGCCCAGCATGCCGGCCAAGCTGGCCACGACATCCGGATTGCCCGGCATCAGCGGCCGCCGGACGCCCTTGGGTCGGCCGGTGGTGCCCGAGGTATACAGCATCAGGGTACCGGCCTGACGCTCGGCGGGCGGCTCGGCAGACTGTTCCGCGAGAAAGTCCTCGTAGCGGCGGAATCCGGGGATCTCGCCCACGGCAAAGCAGCGCGAACGGTCATAGCCCAGCTCCTCCACAGCCTTGAGAGCGGCCGCAGCATGGCGCTCGTGCGCGATGAACGCCTTGGCCTCGCAGTTGCCGATGATGTAGGCGACCTCCGGGCCGGTGAGGTGATAGTTGATGGGCGTCAGATAGAGCCCGATCTGATGCGTGGCCAGAAACGCCTCGATCCAGGCCGGATCGTTGTGCATCAGCATGGCGACGCCGTCGCGATACTGGAGCCCGAGCGAGCGCAAGCCGTTGGAAAGCCGGTTGACCCGAGCGTCGACCTCCTCAAATTCGATCGCTCGACCGGAGGCATCGACCAATGCCGTCTTTCGCGGTTCGCTTTGGGCAATGGCCCAGAATCCTGTCTTCCCTGACATGACGCCTCCCTGTTCGGCACGGTGGGTTCCCGTCAACCATAGTCGCCACGTTGCACGGTCGCCAGTCGAACGGCGCCACCATGCCTGCGCCCGTGCACGGCGCAAACGGAGGGATGGGGACGGGCGAACGCACGCCGGCCCGGACGCATAAACCTGGCGGCGTTCACGGTCGCGGAAAACGAAACCGGAGCCATCGACCAGCTCGCCGATGGTGGGGATGCCGCTCCAACCTTGCCCGGAGCGGGGTGTCCAGCGATCAGTCCGCGGCGGTGGCCAGCAGCAGGACGCGCTTGCCTGGACGATCGCCTCTTTCCATGTCCCGATGCGCCTGCGCCGCGTCAGCCACGGGGTAGACTTGCGCAATCGGCATCGTCAGGCGTCCCGCAGCCAACAGCGGCAGCACCTGACGCTCGAATCGGCGCACCAGCGCGATGCGCGCTTCGGTCGGCTGGCTGCGCATGGTCAGCGTGCGGATGCTCTGCCGCCGCATCAGCAGCGTGGCCAGATCCAGCGTGTCGCGGTTGCCGCCCAGCAGACCGACCACGACCAGACGACCGTCATCGCTGAGCAGCGCCAGATTCTCGGACAGCCGACCACCGCCCCACAGATCGAGTACGACCCGGGGCGCCCCGCCCATGGCCGCCCGGGCACGCTGCACCATCCCGCCGCCCTCGACCAGGGGATGATCCAAACCCAGCGCGCGCAAGGCGTCCAGTCGCGCTGAATCCCGGCCGGTCCCCGCCACCGGGTGGCCTGCGATGTGCGCAAGCTGAATGGCCGCCAAGCCCACGCTCGCCGTTGCAATACGCACCAGAACCGCCTCGCCGGGCGTGAGCTCGCCCTCATCCCACAGTGCGCGAACGGCCGTGAGAAATGCCTCGGGAATCGCGGCGGCCGCCACATCGGTCAGATTTGCCGGAATGGACAGCGTCTCGCGTTCCGGAACCACGATGAACTCCGAGCAGGCGCCGGCGGCCACCAGCCCCATCACCCGGTCGCCCGGACGACGCAGGATGCAGCGTGCGCCGGTGCAGTCTACCGTCCCAGCGTATTCCAGACCGATCCGCCGCGGATCCCAGCCGGGAGGCGGCGGATAGCGCCCGCTGCGTTGCAGCAGGTCGGCGCGGTTGACCCCTGCCACCGTCACCCGGATCCGCACTTCCTCCGCACCGGGCTCGGGAAGCGCGGTCTCGGCCAGCGCCAGCACCTCAGGCCCACCCGGGCGACTCGCGATCAGCGTCTTCAAGTGCGCTCGGGCCGCTTTACATCGCGCCGATGAGGGCGATGATGAGCAGCACCTCGCCGAACAATCCCGCGAAGAAACTCAAGGTCCGCACGATGGGGATGCCCAGGGTGTAGACCAAGCAATGCGCCAGTCTTGCCCAGAAATACAGCGCCGCGCCGAAGGCGGTCATGCCGGAATTGGCGCCGACGAGTTCCACCACGAACACTAGGGGCGCAAACACGACCAGGTTTTCGACGGCATTCGCGTGGGCGCGCATGGCCCGCTGCGCCCAGTCCGACTCGGGCAGGTCGTCGGCGCG
>PKCW01000051.1 GCA_002862965.1 Pseudomonadota bacterium | reverse complement strand
TGATCGACGGCATCACCCTGCCCGAACTCGTCGCCAAGCGCACCAGCGGCCTGATGCAGCCGCAGATGGCCCAGAAGATCGAGAAGGCCACGCGCAGGCAGTTCCCCGACGGCATCCCCGCCTTCGGCACCGACGCGCTGCGCTACACCTTCTGCTCGCTCGCCTCCACCGGCCGCGACATCAAGTTCGACCTGGGCCGCATCGAGGGCTACCGCAACTTCTGCAACAAGCTCTGGAACGCCGCCCGCTTCGTGCTGATGAATTGCGAGGGGCAGGACACCGGCCTCGATGATGCGCCCGTCACGCTGGGCTTGGCCGAGCGCTGGATCATCTCGCGGCTGCAGCGCACCGAGGCCGCCGTGCGCGAGCAGCTCGACGGCTACCGCTTCGATCTGGCGGCCAGCGCCGTCTATGAGTTCGTCTGGGGCGAGTACTGCGACTGGTATCTGGAGCTGGCCAAGACCACGTTGCAGGATGCCGGCGCCGATGCGGCCGTGCTGCGCGGCACCCGCCGCACCCTGGTGCGGGTGCTGGAAACCGCGCTGCGGCTGCTGCACCCCTTCATGCCCTTCATCACCGAAGCGCTGTGGCAGAGCGTCGCGCCGCTGGCCGGCCGCTCCGGCGCGACGATCATGACGGCCCCCTACCCCGCGCCGGATGCGGGCCGCATCGATGCAGCCGCCGAAGCGGACATGGCGTGGGTGATGGATTTCATCCTCGGCATCCGCCGCATCCGCGGCGAGATGGACATCGCGCCGGGCCGGCCGTTGCCGGTCTGCCTGCAGGACGCTTCGCCCGACGACCGCCGCCGCCTGGAATCCTATCGCCCCTACCTCGACAAGCTGGCGCGGCTGGAAAGCGTGGCGCTGCTGTCGCCGGGCGAGCCCCTGCCGGAGGCCGCCCTGGCGATCCTGGGCGAGCTCAAGATCGCGGTTCCGCTCGCCGGACTGATCGACGTCGCGGCGGAACGCCAGCGCCTCGCCAAACAGGTGGAGCGCACGGAAAAGGAGCTGGCCGGACTGGCCGGGCGCCTCGAGAATCCGGCCTTCGTCGAGCGCGCACCGGCCGCCGTGGTCGAGAAGGAGCGTGCCCGCGCCGAGCAGCTCCGCCGCGAGCTGAGCGAACTCGACGCGCAGCGCGAACGCCTGGCGCGGCTCTAGCGGCTCGACGAAGCCCTCCCCGCCTGCTGATCTTCACGCGGTGCACCCCATCGCGCCGGCGTCACACCGATCACACCGCTTGCGGCGGCCTGCCCCAACACCGCACAGGCGCATCGCCTGTGCACGCGGCTGGATCAGCGGCTGGATCAACGGCGGTGACGCGGCGCCCCCGAGCACCGCGCCCAGCGCTGAAAAACGCTCTGGCAGGCATCTTGCTGCGATTGCTGGATGGCGGAAAATCGCACCACGCCAAAAGGGGGCGCAGCTCATGACGACGCAGTTGAAATCGAGTCTGGGGCCCCTGCACCTGTGGGGCATCGCGGTGGGGCTGGTCATTTCCGGCGAGTACTTCGGCTGGAGTTACGGCTGGGGCGCCGCTGGCACGCTCGGCTTTCTGGTCACCACCGTGCTGGTGGCGGCGATGTACACGGCGTTCATCTTCAGTTACACGGAATTGACCGCCGCCATTCCGCACGCGGGCGGGCCGTTCGCGTACAGCCGACGCGCCTTCGGGCCGACCGGTGGTCTGCTGGCCGGGCTCGCCACGCTGATCGAGTTCGTGTTCGCGCCGCCGGCCATTGCGCTCGCCATCGGCGCGTATCTGAACGTGCAGTTCCCGGCGCTGGACCCGAAGGTGGCCGCCGTCGGGGCCTACCTCGTCTTCATGGGCCTCAACATTCTGGGCGTGCAGATCGCTGCCACCTTTGAGCTGGTGGTGACGGTGCTGGCGGTGCTGGAGCTGCTGGTGTTCATGGGCGTGGTGGCGCCGGGCTTCAGCGTGAGCAATTTCGTGCTGAACGGCTGGGCCGGCGGCGAACAGTTCGGCGGCGCGGCCATCGCCGGCATCTTCGCGGCGATCCCCTTCGCGATCTGGTTCTTTCTGGCCATCGAGGGCGCGGCCATGGCGGCCGAGGAAGCCAAAGACCCCAAGCGCACCATCCCGCTCGCCTACATCAGCGGCATCCTCACGCTACTGGTGCTGGCTTTCGGGGTGATGATCTTCGCCGGCGGCGTCGGCGACTGGAAGGCGTTGTCGAACGTCAACGACCCGCTGCCGCAGGCCATGAAGACCGTGGTCGGCAACAGTTCCGGCTGGCTGCACATGCTGGTGTGGATCGGTCTGTTCGGCCTGGTCGCGAGCTTCCACGGCATCATCCTCGGCTACTCGCGCCAGTTCTTTGCGCTGGCCCGCGCCGGCTACCTGCCGCCGGGTCTGGCCGCGCTGCACCCGCGCTTTCGCACGCCGCACCGCGCCATCGTCGCCGGCGGCCTGGTCGGCATCGCCGCCATCTTCAGCGACGGCCTCATCAACCTGCAGGGCATGAGCCTCACCGCCGCCATGATCACCATGTCCGTGTTCGGCGCCATCGTCATGTACATCATGAGCATGGCGAGCCTGTTCAAGCTGCGCGCCAGCGAGCCCGCGCTGGAGCGGCCATTCCGCGCGCCGGGCTACCCGGTGGTGCCGGCGCTTGCACTCGGGCTGGCGCTGGTGTGCCTGGTGGCGATGGCCTGGTTCAATCCGATCATCGGCAGCCTGTTCGTCGCCTTCATGGCGGCCGGCTATGTGTACTTCCAATTGACTGCGCACCAGCGCGCCGCGGCGCCGGCCGATGCCATGCTGGAGCGCGTGTGAACACGCGCTGAGGCCCGAGGGCGCATGGCCTACCGCAGCCGCGTGGGGGTGGCCGGTTACGTCTTCGCCGACCTGCGCGAGGTACTGGCCAAGGCGAGTCCGGCCCGCTCGGGCGATTACCTGGCGGGCCTGGGCGCCGGCAGCTACGAGGAGCGCATGGCGGCGCGCATGGTGCTGGCCGACCTGCCGCTGCGAACCTTCCTCAACGAGGCGTTGATTCCGTATGAAACGGACGAAGTTACGCGCCTGATCGTCGACCGCCACGACCGGGCGGCCTTCCCACCGGTGAGCCACTTCACGGTCGGCGAGTTTCGCAACTGGCTGCTGCTAGACACCACCGATTCCGCCGCACTCGCGGCGCTGGCGCCCGGCCTCACGCCCGAGATGGTGGCCGCGGTGAGCAAGCTGATGCGCAATCAGGATCTCATCCTGGCCGCGCGCAAGTGCCGGGTGGTCACGCGCTTTCGGAACACCATCGGCCTGCCGGGGCATCTGGCGGTGCGGCTGCAACCGAACCACCCGACCGACGACCTCAAGGGCATCGCCGCCAGCACGCTCGACGGGCTGTTTTACGGCGCCGGCGACGCCGTGGTCGGCATCAACCCGGCCGGCGATTCGCTCGCCACCATGCACCGCCTGTGGCAGATGCTGGACGACCTGCGCCTGCGCTTCGACATCCCGATGCAAAGCTGCGTGCTGACGCACGTGACCACGCAGATCAAGGCCATCGAACAGGGCGCGCCGGTCGACCTCGTGTTCCAGTCCATCGCCGGCACCGAGGCGGCCAACGCGAGCTTTGGCGTCACGCTCGCGCTGCTGCGCGAGGCGCGCGAGGCGGCGCTGTCGCTCGGGCGCGGCACGCTCGGCGATCACGTCATGTACTTCGAAACCGGGCAGGGCAGTGCGCTGTCGGCCGGCGCGCACCACGGCGTCGACCAGCAGACCTGCGAGGCGCGCGCCTACGCCGTGGCGCGCGAGTTCCGGCCGCTGCTCACCAACACCGTGGTTGGCTTCATCGGCCCGGAGTACCTCTACGACGGCAAGCAGATCATCCGCGCCGGGCTGGAGGATCACTTCTGCGGCAAGCTGCTCGGCGTGCCGATGGGCTGCGACGTCTGCTACACCAACCACGCCGAGGCCGACCAGGACGACATGGACACGCTGATGACGCTGCTCGCCAACGCCGGCCTGAGCTTCATCATGGGCATTCCGGGCGCCGACGACATCATGCTGAACTACCAGAGCACCTCGTTCCACGACGCGCTCTACCTGCGCGAGTTGCTGGGTCTGAAACGCGCGCCGGAGTTCGAGGCGTGGCTGGCGCGCATGGGCATCGCGGACGCGCAGGGCCGGCTGCGGCCGATCGGTGACACGCACCGGCTGCTGCGCGAGCTGCCGACATGAGCGAGCCGCCCGGGCCAATCGAACCGATCGATCCGTCACGGCCCGGCACGCTGGTGCAGGACGACCCCTGGCAGGCGCTGCGCCGCCACACCGCGGCGCGCATCGCGCTCGGCCGGGTCGGCGCCAGCCTGCCGACCGCCGAGGTGCTGCGGTTTGGTCTTGCCCACGCACAGGCGCGCGACGCAGTGCTGCGGCCGCTCGATGCCGATGCCTTGCAGGGTGAACTCGAAGGCGACGGCTGGCGCGTGCTGCGCGCCCACAGCGCGGCGCCAGGTCGCCACGAGTACCTGCTGCGGCCCGATCTTGGCCGGCGCCTGCGCGAGGCCGATCGCGCGCGGCTCGGCGCCGAGCCCGCGGCGGCCGAACTCGCGCTGGTGGTGGCGGACGGGCTGTCCTCGTCGGCAGTGCAGCAGCACGTGCGGCCGCTGCTGGCGGAGTTTCGCGGCCGCTTCGACACCGACTGGGCGCGCACGCCGCTGGTGCTGGTCGAGCAGGGGCGGGTGGCGATCGGCGACGACATCGGGGCGGCGCTCGGCGCCCGGCTGGCGGTCGTGCTGATCGGCGAGCGGCCGGGACTGAGTTCGCCGGCGAGCCTGGGCGTGTACCTCACCTTCGCGCCGCGCCCCGGGCGCAGCGACGGCGAGCGCAACTGCATCTCGAACGTGCGCCCGGAGGGCCTCGCCTATCCCGAGGCGGCCCACAAACTCGCGCACCTGTGCCGCGCCGCGCTGCGCCGGCAACTGACCGGCGTCGACCTCAAGGACGACAGCGACCTGCTTGCGCTGCCGGACTGAGGGACGGCCCTCGACGCCCACCGGCCATCAGGCACGTCTGCCGGTCGCCGCGCCCGGCCGGTTGGCGGGCATAGCCCCGTCGGGTCGGGCCGCGGCACCCACGGGCGCCAGCGGGCTTCCGGATCCCTGACAACCGCCCACGTCCCGCAAATGGCACACCCTCAATCCGACGACCCGGCGCCCTGCAGCCGTTGCAGATGTGCCCGGGTCAGCTCGTAGAAGCGCCGCGAGGGGCCGACGTCCTCGAAGATGGGATCGCCGAGTTCGTCACGGGCGACCACCGCAGCGCCCTGCTGGTAGGGCAGCAGCGCCTCGATCTCGTCCAGCGCGGCACGGATCAGTTCGCGCAACAGTTCAGCCTCGCCGCAGGCAGGATACAGCTCCTGCAGGGCGCGCAGCCGCGCCAGATCATGCGCCGGCAGGCGCAGGGCGAAATCGTATTCCTGCGTGTGCCGACGCCCTTCGCTCTGCCAGCTCTTCAGCAATTCCTTGATGGCCACGGTGTCGTGCCTCTCATGTGTGTGTTCCGGTCATGACGGGCCGGATCAGGGTGCGCCATGGCCCGCCTGGGCCAGCAGGATCTTCACGCCCAGCCAGATCAGCAGGATCAGGATCAGCGTCGCCACCGTCCCGATCGCGATGAAGGCGAACGGACTGCCGCTGGTGAAATCCCGCTGGCGGTTCTTCTCGCTCTGCACG
>PKCW01000055.1 GCA_002862965.1 Pseudomonadota bacterium | reverse complement strand
CTGCTGATGCATGACCCCGCCACCATCCGGGTCGAGGCCAACGTGAAGGAGACCGCGATCGCGGACATCAGGCTCGGATCGCGCGCGCAGATACGGGTCGATGCCTATCCCGGCCTGCGCCTCACCGGGCGCGTCAGCGATCTGGGTCAGGCCGCGACCAGTCAGTTCGCGCTGATCCCCAACCCCAACCCCAGCGGAAATTTCACCAAGATCACGCAGCGCCTCCCCATTCGCATCGCGCTCGATCCGCCTGCCACGGATTTGCGGCCGGGCATGATGGTGGAAGTCGCAATTGAACACTGAAGCCTCCGATCTGGAACGCCTGAGTGCCCGTTACGGCGCGGCCTACCGCTGGCTGGCGACGCTGACCGTCATGACGGGGACCATTTCGACCGTCCTCTCTTCCACCATCGTCAACGTGGCCATTCCCGACATCATGGGCGCCTTCGGCATCAGCGCCACCCAGGCCCAGTGGATGTCGACCGGATTTCTTGCCGCCATGACCTCGACCATGCTGGCCAACGCCTGGATGGTCGGGCGTTTCGGCCAGCGCGGCGCCTTCCTGATCGCCATCGGGATCTTTACCGCCGGCTCCATCCTCGGTGGCCTCAGCCCCAACGAACAGACGCTGATCTTCGCGCGCATCCTGCAGGGCGGCGCGGCCGGCCTGACCCAGCCGCTGGCCATGCTGGTGATCTTCAGTGTCTTTCCACCGGAAAAGCGCGGCCAGGCGATGGGCATCTACGGCATCGGCGTGGTGCTCGCCCCCGCGCTGGGACCGACCATCGGCGGTCTGTTGGTAGACAACCTCAGTTGGCGTTACGTGTTCTTCATGACCCTTCCGTTCTGCCTGATCGGCATGGGGCTGGCCAGCCTGCTGCTGCCGGGCACCGATGCCCGCGCGGCCCGGCCACGACTGGACAGCATGGGTCTGCTGCTGATCGTGGCCACGCTGTTCCCCCTCCTGACCGCGCTGGCCAACGGCCAACGCTGGGGTTGGAACGAGATCCCGACGGGCTTGACGCTGCTGTTCTCGGCCACCTGCCTGTGCGGCCTCATCGCCTGGGAACGCCGCCACCCCCAGCCACTGCTGGATTTCAGCCTGTTCAAGAACGCTCGTTTCTCGGCAGCCGCCGCCGTCACGATCATCTACGGCGCAGGCCTGTTCGGTTCGACCTACCTCATCCCGGTCTTCGTGCAGACCATCCAAGGGTATACGCCCACCCGTTCCGGCCTGCTGCTCATGCCGGCCGGGCTGGTGCTGGCCGTGATCTTTCCGGTGGCCGGCCAGCTATCCGACCGCCTGCAGCCGCACTACCCGGTGATCGCGGGCCTTGGCATCTTTGCCCTGTCGTTCTGGCTCTTGCACGACGTGGACGCCAACACGGCCTTTGCCTTCCTGGCCTTCGCCATTGCCCTGGGGCGGATCGGACTGGGGCTGGTCATGCCGGCGCTGACGGCCGGGGCGCTGCGGGCGGTGCCTCCCGCAAAAATCGCCCAGGGCTCCGGAACCGTGAACTTCCTGCGCCAGTTGGGCGGCGCCCTGGGTGTCAATCTGCTCACCGTGTTCATGGAGCGGCGCACGGCCTTCATGGTCGACGCCATGACGGCCACGCAATCGCCCGGCAACGCCAACGCCCTGGCACTGCTGGATCGGCTCGGCGAATTGTCGCGGGCGGGCGGCGCGTCAGGGGATCTCGGCCAGGGTTACGCTGCCGACTTTCTCGGCCGGGTGGTCTACGCCCAGGCCAATACCTGGGCCTACCGCGAAGGCTTTATACTCGTCGCGGTGGTTTTCCTCGTGGCCATCGGCCCGGCCTGGCTGATGGGCCGCACCCGGGAGGTGTCTCATGTATCGCCGGATCCTGCTCGCGTATAACGGCTCCCCGGAGGGCCGCGCCGTACTGCACCAGGGCACCGAACTGGCCCGGCTGTGCCGAGCCGAGGTGTGTCTGCTCGCCGTGGTCGGCATTCCCACGGGCCTGGCCATGGCCGAGACCATCGTCACCCCGGAAATGACCGATGCCCTCGAGGCGCCGGCGCGCCAGACGCTGGACGAGGGCGCGCGGGATATGGTGGCCATGGGGCTTGCCGTGCAGACGCGCATCGAATTCGGCGAGCCGGTCGAGCGCATCGGCACCGTGGCCCGCGACTATGGCGCGGACCTCATCGTCGTGGGCCATCGCCATCGCGGCGCACTGGCCCGGTGGTGGGGCGGGTCGGTCGGAAAGAGCCTGCTGGGGCAGATTCCGTGCGATCTGCTGGTGGCCATCGACCCCCATGATGAAGGCCCGGCCACCGCATGAACCGGACCGCCTCCGCTCGCAGTGCCGATTGCATCTTTTGCCGCATCGTCGCCGGCGAGCTGCCCTCCAGCCGGGTGACGGAGGACGATCAGTGCATCGCCTTCATGGACGCATTCCCGCTGCGCCCCGGACATGTCCTGGTGATTCCGCGCACCCACGGCGAAACACTGGCGGATCTGTCGCCGGCGTTGCGTTCCCACTTGCTGGAGACAGCGAATCGGGTGGCCCAGGCCCTCCGGCGCAGCCCCCTCGCGCCCGACGGGATCCACTTCGCCATCAACGAAGGTCGGGCCGCCCATCAGACCGTGCCCCATTGTCATTTTCATGTCCTGCCGCGCCGGCGGGGCGATCTGGCCGGGCTGCTGGGCCAGATCGTGTCCAAACCCATCCAGCTGATCCGCGGGCCCCGCGGACAAGCGGAGCGCGACCGCCAGGCGCGCTTGATCGGCGAGCACCTCGGGCAGTGATATGAGGCCCGGCGGCGCGGCAGCCTCGCGTTCCATGAAAAAAGGCCGGGGTGATCCCGGCCTTTTTGGTGGAGCGACCTCGGGCTTCAGGCGATCGTCACGCTGGCGTCGAGATAGACATCCTGAATGACGTTGAGCAGCTTGACGCCTTCGGCAAACGGACGCTGGAACGCCTTGCGGCCGGAGATCAGCCCCATGCCGCCGGCGCGCTTGTTGATGACGGCCGTGCGCGCGGCCTGAGCAAAGTCGTTGGCGCCGGATTCACCGCCCGAATTGATCAACCCGCAGCGGCCCATGTAGCAGTTGGCCACTTGGTAACGTGCCAGGTCGATGGGGTGATCGGTGGTCAGTTCGGTGTAGACCTTCTCATGCGTCTTGCCGAAATTGATCGCCTTGTAGCCGCCATTGTTCTCGGCCATCTTCTGCTTGACGATGTCGGCGCCGATGGTCGAGGCGATGTGGTTCGCCTGTCCCGTGAGATCCGCGGAAAGATGGTAGTCGACGCCGTCCTTTTTGAAGGCGTTGTTGCGCGTATAGGCCCACAGGATGGTCACCATGCCGAGTTCATGGGCGCGGGCAAAGGCCGCGCTCACTTCCTGGATCTGCCGCCGCGACTCGGGAGCGCCGAAATAGACCGTCGCCCCGACGCCGATGGCGCCCATGTCGAACGCCTGATCGACGCTGGCGAACAGGGTCTGATCGTACTGCACCGGCAGGCTCAGGATCTCGTTGTGGTTGAACTTCATGATGAACGGAATCTTGTGGGCGTAGCGGCGCGACATCATCGCCAGCACCCCGTAGGTCGAGGCCACCGCGTTACAACCGCCCTCCAGCGCCAGTTCACAGATCGCCTTCGGGTCGAAGAACTCCGGATTGGGCGCGAACGAGGCCGCAGCCGAGTGCTCGATGCCCTGATCGACCGGCAGAATCGACAGATAGCCCGTGCCCCCCAAACGACCGTGATCGAAGAGCGTCTGCAGATTCCGCAAGACATTCGGGTTGCGATCGCTCTGAACGAACACGCGGTCCACGAAATCGGCGCCCGGCAGTTCGAGACGCTCCTTGGTGATGCCGCGACAGGTATGGCTCAACAATGATGGGGCTTCGTCGCCCAGCAACGCGGTGAGATCGGTCATGTGGTCTGCTCCCGTGCAGGATGGAAGGGGACATGAGTGCGTATGAGGCCGGCGCGCGACACGAGGGCTCATCTTAACGTGCCTGAACGGCGCTCGAACAGGGCCGCGCCGCCATCCATCCCGTCCTCGAAGCCCTCTGCCTTCTGCGTGACATCACAAGCCGATGCTTGTCCGTGTTACAGCAACGCGCTAGGATTCCCGAGCAAGCCACCGCAATATCGGGGTGTCGGCCGCAGGCGACACTGGCGGGGCCGATCGAGGTGTATTAGGCTATGCTTGGTTTCGGGACCGGAAACAGCGTCCGCGGACCGGTTAGCATGTGTTGACTTCACCGCGAAGGCGGTCGTGTGAATTTCATTCCGTTCACAATTTTTTCCAACAAAAATGGAGGAATCATCATGAAGCGTCTGTCTTGTGCGGCTCTGATGCTGTTTGCGCCGCTGGTCGGCCATGCGGAGCTTTCGTCGATGGAAGATGCGGCCCTTGCCGACGTCAAGGGTCAGGCCATCGTCGACTTCGGTGGCGGGTTTGTCGGATCCGAGAACGGCATCTTCCAAACCTACACCGTTTTCGATCAGACCCTTTACGTTCCGTTTGAAATCCCCGATGAGACCGATCCGACCGGCCCCGGCCATCGCCCGATCATCATCGGCAACTTCGTCTGCGATACCTGCCTGATCGTGGCCGGCATCAAGCTCGGATTGGTTGCTTCTTATCTTGGCGCAGAGGCCAGCCTCCTCGCGCTCGACCCGTTCCCGATCGGCCAGACCCTCTCCGCACTGCACTACGCGAAGGCGGTTCGCGTCAACGCGGTGGCCGAGCGCTTTTTCTATGGTCCTTCCGTGAGCGCCAGCGCTTCGGCGAGCGTTTCCGTCAACTGAGCCCCTGATCGCGACTGGGTAGAGAACTTAAAGGAGCCAAACGAATGAAATCGCAATTGAAGAAGATCACCAGCGCCTCCGCGCTGCTGCTGCTGACAGCGCCGGCCGCGCACGCCGCCGTCGAAAGCGGCTTCGTGGTATCGCCAGGTGCCGTCTACCAGTGGTTCGATGACGACAAGGCGGGTGTGGAAGGCGATGTCGGCTACCGCTTGGGCTTGGGTTATCAGTTCACCCCGAACTGGGTGCTGGAACTGGTCGGCTCCCGCGTGGAAAGCGAAGTCGAGGGCTCCAATGGCGTCGACTTCAAGATGACGCAAGCCACCCTCGACCTGATGTACAACTTCATGCCCGAGTGGACGGTGACCCCGTATGCCCTGCTGTCCGCTGGCTACGCGTGGTATGAGTCGGACGGTTACAAGAAGATCTCGCCCACTCTTGAAGACTTCGACGAAGACGAACCGGTCATCGGCGCGGGTCTGGGCCTGAAGGCCAACCTGACGGACAACCTGTTTGCCCGTCTGGACGGACGTTATGTCTCCTATACCGACAGCAACATCGAGGACTACATCGCCCATCTGGTGATCGGCTACACCTTCGGTGAAAGCACCGAAGCCGCGCCGCCCGCCGCTGAGCCGGTGGTCATGGAAGCGCCGGTGGATGGCGATGCCGACGGCGACGGCATCCCGGACTCGCGTGACAAGTGCCCGGGCACCGCGGCCGGTGCCAAGGTGGATGCCGAGGGCTGCTACATCATCATCGAGAAGCCCGTGACGATCCGTCTGGAAGTCCTCTTCGACTTCGACAAGTCGGTTGTCAAGCCGGAGTACTATCCCGAGATCAAGAAGGTCGCCGACTTCATGAAGCAGTATCCGATGACGGATACCGTGATCGAAGGTCACACCGACTCCAAGGG
>PKCW01000273.1 GCA_002862965.1 Pseudomonadota bacterium | reverse complement strand
CGCGCGCATCGAGAAAGCTCGCCAAGGCGGCGACAAGGGAACCGAAATGCAGGGGGCCGGTCGGTGATGGGGCGAAGCGGCCACATGCCATGGCCGCGGCTTCCGGCACAGCGGTGACGGGGTTCAGCCCCCCATCTGGCGCTCGCGGATCTCGTCGAGCGTCTTGCAGTCCACGCATTGCGTGGCGGTGGGGCGCGCCTCGAGGCGGCGGATGCCGATTTCGACGCCGCAGCTTTCGCAATAGCCGTAGTCCCCTGCGTCCAGCGCGCCCAGGGCTTCGTCGATCTTCTTCAGCAGCTTGCGCTCGCGGTCGCGGGTGCGCAGCTCGAGACTGAAGTCGGACTCCTGGCTGGCCCGGTCGTTGGGATCGGGAAAATTGGCGGCTTCGTCCTGCATGTGGTGCAGGGTGCGGTCGACCTCCTCCATCAGCTCCCGTTTCCACGCCTGCAGTATGGCCCGGAAATGGGCCTGCTGGGCGGCGTTCATGTACTCCTCGCCGTCCCGGATCGGGTAGGGCTCGAAGCCTTTCACGGGGGGGTTGATGGAGGGCTGGCTCGTCTGATCGGTGGCCGCCATCGCGGTACTCCTCGCTAATCACCGGACCCGAGGGGGCCTGAGCAAAAATAAACCGCGATTGTATATCAGAGCAACCGCCGATCGACAAGAGAAATTGTCGCTCCTCGTCATCCCGCAGGCGGGCACCGGCAACCGCCGCAGCCGGTCAGCGCTCGGGCCGGACGGGGCCCGTCCACCCAACGCCGCACATCTTGAGAATGAACCGGCTATCAATGTCATCTGTCGGTATTGCGATTGCCGGCCATCGCGCCCGTGACGCACGCGGCGATGCACGAAATGAACGACGCCGAACTCGCGGCAGCGGACGGTCAGGCCATGCTCGGTGGCCGTCTGTTCAATTACGCCGCGTCGTTCGCGTGGAATCCCTCGTATGACGCGCCCGACTTCGACGTGACCACGACGCCCGTCCTGGGCGGCGTCGCGGTGGACACAGGTTTCTCCGTGAACTGGGAAGTGTTCCCACCTGGAGCTTCGGCGTCACCGGCAAACACTCCGGCACGCCCTACTACACGACGTCGGGGTCCGGCAACTGGGATCCGATCGATTTCAGGTGGTCCAACCGTCGCACCTTTAAATTGTTCGATGACGCAAGGGCTCGCCGCGCCCATCGGGGCGGACACGCGGGGACAAGGACCGGGACGGTCCTTGTCCCTCTTGTGCATCGTCATCTCCACCAGAGGTCGAGACTCAGTTCGTGGCCGCCACCTTTGCCGCCGAAACCTCACGCGCCGTCCAGGTCGGCGGGCTGCGCATCTCCTCGGCGAAGCGCCTCGGTCCGCCGGGGCCGACCGTGTCCGGGAACCAGAGGATGGCGGTCAGCGAAATGTCGAGCTTGCCGACCGGAAATCCGCGCGCATCCACGCCGATGCGTGGCGTCGCTCCCGGAAAGTCCTCCCAGGGGGTCGTCGCCTTGGGATCGTCCTCATAGAGCAGCCGCAGGTCTTCAGGCCAGCCCGGCGGGATGTCGAAGCGTGCGAACACATCCCAGCCCAGTCGGCTGTCCATCCACAGCCAGTTCTTGTCGTGCGAAATGGCCGCAGTGCGCTCCAGTTCGCTCAACTTGCCGTCCACGATCGCGTAACCGTCCGGATCGCGGCTGCCGGCGGCATTCACCCGCCCGCCCTGGATGTCGTTGAAATCCAGGGCCAGGATGAAGCGCGGCTGATTGAGCACGCGCGTCAGGACCTCGCCACCCGGGATCTGGATGGAGACCGGCAGGGTGATGCCCTGATCGTAGATCGTGACCTGCGAGAGGATGTTGAAGACCGGGATCCCCGCCACGATGATGCGCAGCTTGAGCAGACCGGTGGTCCGGACCACGCCGTCCTTGGCAAAGATCAGCTCGGGGCGAATGTTGTCCATGGTGTTGAAGCGCAGTTTCGGCCAGGCGGTGAAAACGCCCGTCTCCAGCTCGCCGTAGATGGCGTCCAGCACCCGCTTGTCCTGGCGCGGCCCCACGTTGGCACGAAAATCCTGGAAATCCAGGAAATTCGCCGGATTCGTGCGGAACTGGAAATAGGTGTTGTTCGAGATGCCGGTCTTGGCGTCGAAGGACACGTAATCCGCCGGGTTGCGGCGCGCATCGCCCTCCACCAGATAGGCATAGCGCTGCTTGCCGTCGTGCTCGAACGCCAGCTCCTTGAGGATGCGCCCTTCGACCGCGCCGTGCCGGGTCGCGTCGTAGGGCTCATAGCCGGTGTCCCGGTACATGAACACGATTTCGTCGACCGGATCGACGACCCCGTAGCGGCCCTGCACCTTGTTGGGCGATACCTCCGGCAGAAAGACCCAGCCCTTCTCATCCATCTCGTCGATCTGGAACGGGATGGGCTGCATGCGGTCACCCCGCACCACCATCACCGAGACCCGGTCCACACTCTGCCCCGCCAATCCGGCCACCGCGGATCCCTTGATCACCACCGGATACAGATAGCTGTAATGGCTCAGATCAAGCCTTTCGATCGCCTGGATCAATTGTTCCGGCGTGAGCGCCCGCAACAAAGACATGTTGTTGACGAGATAGGTCGGATCGTTGCGGTAGGCGGTCACCGCCTGCTCGAAGGTCGCGGCGTCCACCTTGCCATAAGCAATTGGCTCGGCCGCCTCGGCCGCCGCAGCCAACATCGCGAGAGTCACGACCGCCCGCCACGCGGACCGCCCGACGTTCATCCATGTCGCCATAGTCATCTCCTCCTTGATCGTTCTTAGGTGTCGTCCCTCATGCCGGTCGTGGCCGATGCCACTAAACCACTGAACGGACGAAAAAAGCATAGGTCACCCAGCGGGACTTGCATTTTTCTTTTATTGCGCGGCGGGCTTATGATGGGTCAGGAAAACGGACGACCGGCCCCGCCCGCGGCGGCCCGGCGCATCGACAAGCCGCAGGATGCGGTCACGAGGAGGAGAAGACGCATGAGCACGTGGGACCTTTTGATCAAGAACGCCCTTGTTTTCGACGGCAGCGGGGCGGCGCCGCAGAGCCATGACGTCGCCATCCATCAGGGCCGCATCGTCGCCAAGGGCATCGATCTCAAGCCGCACCTGGCCCGCACGGTGATCGACGGCGCGGGCCAGTGGCTGATGCCGGGGCTGCTCGACATCCACACCCATTTCGATCTGGAAGTGGAAGTGGACCCCGGCTTGCCGGAAGCGGTCCGCCACGGCACGACGACGGTCGTCATGAGCAATTGCAGCCTGGGGCTGGCCTTCGGCCTGCAGTCCTACGGCTGGGGCGATTCCCTGGCCGACAACCCCAGCGTCGATTGTTTCGCGCGGGTGGAAAACATTCCCAAGCCGGTGCTGGTGAAAGCCCTCGACGGCCACGTCACCTGGGACAACCCGATCGACTACCTGAAGCATTTCAAGGAGCTGGCCCTGGGGCCCAATGTCTGCCCGATGGTGCCGCACACCATGCTGCGCGTGGCGGTGATGGGCATGCCGGGCGCGCTGAGCGACAAGCCGACCGACGCGCAGATCGTCGAGATGTGCCGCGTGCTCGACGAATGCATGCAGGCGGGCTACGTCGGCCTGTCGACCGACGGACTGCCCCTGCACTATCTGGCCAACGACCCCTACCGCGGCGAGCGCATCCCGGCCCAGCACGCGACGCGCAAGGAGATCCGCGCCCTGTGCGAGGTGGTGCGCGCCCACGACGGCATCGTCCAGTTCACGCCCAACCCCGATGCCAAGCTGGCGACCCTGTCCTTGATGCTGATGGGCAGCGCGCGCATCTATGGCAAGCCGCTGCGCATGACCGCCACCGCGGCGATGGACCTGAAATCGCAACCCATGGCGTGGAAAGGCCTGCTGCGCGTCAACCGGTTGATCAACTCAAAGCTCTTCAAGGGTCGTTTCGCCTTCCAGGCGCTGTCGGCACCGTTCAAGGTCTATGCCGACGGCGTGACCTCGCCGTTGATGGAAGAACGCCCGGCATTTCGCGAACTGATCGCCCTGGAACTGGACGACCGCGACGGCCGCCAGCGCCTGCTCAACGATCCAGCCTACCAGGCCCGTTTCCGGAAAGACTGGATGTCCGGCAAACAGGGTTTCAACCTCGCCCGGCTGGCGCGGCGGCTCGGGTTCGAGCCGACCACCTTCAATCGCGACCTCGCCGACATGGAGCTCGTTTCCGTCCCGGACATGCCGGAGTGGCGCGGGCAGAACATGCAGGCGATCTACGACCGGCTGCGGCGATTCCAGGAAAGCGAGGGACGCACCGGCCATCTGAGCGAGGCCGAAGGCGCGGCATTCGCCCTGTTCCCCGATCCCATCGTCGATGACGCCGAGTTCATGCTGCACCTGCTGCGTCGTTACGACCGCAGCTTCCGCTGGGCAATGACCACGGCCAATACCCGCCCCGGAATCCTCAAGCAGTTGCTGCTCGATGAGAACACGCTGCCCGGCTTCAATGACTCCGGCGCCCACCTCACCAACATGGCGTTCTTCGACGGCAATCTGCGCACCCTGAAGTTCGCGCAGGAAGACGGTCTCGAGACGGTTGCCCGGCAGGTCCGGCGACTGACCCGCGACCCGGCGGCCCTGTTCAATCTCGAAGTCGGCACACTCGATCTCGGCGCCCGGGCCGACGTGATCCTGATCGATCCCGAGGCGCTCCGGGCCTACGACGCCGAGGCCGCGACCGTGATGCAGCATCGCGACATCTTTGAAAGCGCACAGATGGTCAACCGGTCGGACGGCGTCGTGACGCAGGTGATCATCGCGGGGCAGGTGGCCTGGGACGGCGTGCGTTACACCCCGATCTTCGGACGCCAGCGGCTGGGTCGGGTCCTGACGCGCGCCGGAACGATCCCGCCCGGCCACGACGATCGGCCCAAGCCGGTCGAACTGCCGCAGCGGGCTGCCGGCTGAGTTCACGCGCGCCGGGCATGCATGCGAGGCATTGAATAAAGGAAAGGCCCTCGGTTGAGGGCCTTCACGGCTTTTTTTGTTTTTTTCCTTGCACGCCGTCCGGTCGATCCGGCTTCTGGTTGGCCATGCCTGGCGGTGAATGTCGTTCTGTTTTCCTCGGTCCCTTTATGGCTGTTGTTGTCGTGGCGACCGGGTGGATCTCACCGTCGCCATACTCATTGCAGATGGCATGCCAAAATATCCAAGCCATGCCAAACAATAAATAAAAGCTTTTATATCAAATATTTGAATTCACCTGCCTGCGCTGAACGTTCCACGCGCAGCGGTGCTCGCCGCGGAAGCCCCAGGTCCGCTGGCCATGATTTTCCCGCACGCGGACACAAACTGACCCCCAGGGTCCGTTTCGGGATCACCGCCGCCGACGGTGCCGGGGTCCCGTCAACGGCAAGTGATGCGCCAGAGGCAACGGATGGCCGGGTTGCGCGCGAAATCGGGTGGCAGCGTGGCGCGGCTCAGATCCTCCACCCGCCAGCGCTCGGCCACCGCCGGATCGAGCCGGAAGCGGCGGTGGTTGGTGGAAAAGACGAGCTGGCCGCCAGGCGCCAGACGTGCCATGACGGATGCGATGAGCGCGGCATGATCCCGCTGCACGTCCCAGGTTCCGCTCATGCGCTTGGAGTTGGAGAAGGTCGGCGGGTCGAGAAAGATGAGATCGTAGAGGCCGCCGTCCTCGTCGATCCAGGTGCGACCGTCGGCCTGGATCAGGGGGTGTTG
>PKCW01000178.1 GCA_002862965.1 Pseudomonadota bacterium | reverse complement strand
AACAGGCTGAGCCCGCTGAATCCCTGCATGGCGAAGATGGAACCGATTTCCGACCAGGTGTAACCCGCCATGTGATGCGCTCCCGTGTCGAGGTGGACCCGGCCCGCCGAAGGGAGCATCCCTCCGGCGGGCCGCGCCGGTTGCTTACTGGTAGCCGGCCGGGAAGGGATTCGGCTCGATCAGTTCAGACTCGTAGACCACCTTGGCCTGGCCGGCGGCGTCCCATTGGCCCACCCGCAGCTTGCTCCAGAGATGGTGGTTGGGGTGGACCTTCACGTAGCCCTCGGGGGCGGTCTTGAGCTCGAGGCCGGGCGAGGCCGCGACCACCTTGTCGACATCGAAGCTGCCCGCCTTCTCGACCGCCTCCTTCCACAGCCAGGGACCGAGATAGGCGGCCTGGGTCACATCGCCGATGACACTGTCCGCGCCCCACATCGCCTTGAAGGACTTGACGAATTCCTTGTTGTTGGCGTTGTCCAGGCTCTGGAAGTATTTCATTGCCGAGTAGAAGCCCTTCATGTTCTCGCCGCCGATGCCCAGCACCTCATCCTCGGTCACCGAAATGGTGAGCAGGGTCTGCTTCTCCGCCGTCACGCCGGCTGCCTTGAGCTGCTTGTACCAGGCCACGTTGCTGCCGCCGACCACCGCGCTGTAGATCACGTCCGGCTTCTTGAGCTTCATCTTGTTGATGACCGAGCCGAAGTTGGTGTGCCCCAGCGGGAAGTATTCCTCCGCCACCACGGTGCCCTTGAGGACGTTTTCGATGTGCTTGCGCGCGATCTTCATCGAGGTGCGCGGCCAGATGTAGTCCGAGCCGATCAGATAGAAGGTCTTGGCGTTCTTTTCCTTGGCGATCCAGTCCAGGCCCGCGAGAATCTGCTGGGTCGCCTCCTGGCCGGTGTAGATCACGTTCTTGGACTGCTCCAGACCTTCGTAGAAGGTGGGGTAGTAGAGCAGGCCGTTCTCTTTCTCGAATACCGGCAGCACGGCCTTGCGCGAGGCCGAGGTCCAGCAGCCGAACACGGTGGCGACGCGATCCTGGACCAGCAGCTTGCGCGATTTTTCCGCGAAGGTCGGCCAGTCGCTGGCGCCGTCTTCCTGGATGATCTCGATCTTGCGCCCGAGAATGCCGCCCATGTCGTTGATCTGCTTGATGGCGAGCTTCTCGGCTTCCACCGATCCCGTTTCGCTGATCGCCATGGTGCCGGTCACCGAATGCAGGATGCCGACCTTGACGACCTGATCGGTGACGGCCAGCTTGGTGGTGTTGACCTTCGCCGTGGGGTAATCGGCGGCGCCGGCCACGCCGGTGGCGGCGAGCAACGCGGCAAAGGCCAGGGCCGGCGGTCGACGCAATGAAAACAAGCGACGGGAGACAAGGGCAAGACGCATCGGCGATCTCCTGAGCGGGTGGGACGGTGAAGCCACTCCTTGGTGAGCAAGGACCGCGCCAAGGCGAAGCGCCGCGCGTTGCGTCGCAACACATTGATAAATAGCTTATTCGTTGCGGTGGGCGCGGCGGGAAGCGGGTGGGCGGGCGAGGCGCATTGACATTGTCAAGCTTTGCCGGGCAATGTCCGGGCGATTGACAATCGTCCTACACCGCCCCGATGCCGAGTTTGGTCATGCGATACCGCAACTGGCGCGTGGTCATGCCCAGGCGTCGCGCCGCGGCGCTCTGATTGCCTTCGCAGTCCCGCAGCGCTTCGCTGATGGCATGCCCCTGGGTGCGGTGCACTTTCAGATAGCGGCGCGGTTCGCAGTCCGCGCCGAGCCCGGATGTCGCCGTCGAGACGGCCTGTGCCGCAGGGCGCTCCGGCTGATGCAGTTGCACGATCGATTCGTCCTGCAGGATGCGACCGATCTGCGCGGTCGTCACGATCATGCCCTCGGCCATGACGATGGCGCGCTCCATCACGTTCTGCAACTGGCGGATATTGCCCGGCCAGTCGAAGGACTCCAGCCGCCGCAGCACGCCTTTTTCCAGAATCACGTTGCGTTCATAGCGGTGGTTGAGTTCATTGAGGAAATGCAGCACCAGCATCTTGACGTCGCCGTCGCGCTCGCGCAGCGGCGGCAGATAGATCGGCACCACGCTCAGCCGATAGTAGAGATCGAGGCGGAAGCGGCGCTCGTTGACGAGCTGGCGCAGGTTGACGTTGGTGGCCGTCAGGATGCGGAAATCGACCGGAATCGGCTGGCTGGCGCCCACCCGCTGGACCTGCCGGTCCTGCAGCACGCGCAGCAGCTTGGCCTGCAGTTCCAGCGGCATGTCGCCGATCTCGTCCAGGAACAGCGTGCCGCCCTCGGCCGCCTCGATCTTGCCCTTGCGCAGGGCGTCGGCGCCCGTGAAGCTGCCTTTTTCGTGGCCGAACAGCTCCGACTCCAGCAGGGCCGCGGGGATGGCGGCGCAGTTGATGCAGATGAAGGGCCGCTCGCGCCGATCGCTCTGCTGGTGGACCAGACGCGCGAATTTCTCCTTGCCCGTCCCCGACTCGCCGAGCAGCAGCACCGGCGCCTCGCTGCGCGAGACCTGACCCGCCTGCTTCAGGGCTTCCAGCAGTACCGTGCTTTCGCCGATCACGCCATGGGCCAGGGCGTTCTGCCGGATCGATTGCCAGAGCTGCTGGTTTTCGCTCACCAGTTCGGCCGTGCGCTGGCTGACGAACTGCTCGATGCGCATCACCTGACCGATCATCGCCGCAGCGATGCGCATCAGCATCAGGTCGTCGTCGAAGCGGCGGCGATGGGCACCGTCCTTCTGGGCTGCCAGCACCGCGATCGGCCGTCCTTCTTCCAGGATGGGCACCGCCAGAAAGGCGATCGGGCCCAGGTAGCGCTCGTCCCAGGCGGTGATGCGGGTGAGGTAGAGCGGTTCGGTCTGGATGTCGGTCACCAGACCGATGGTGCCCGTGCGCATGACATGCCCGGTCACGCCCTGGTTGAGCGGCACCGTGTAGCCGCCGGCTTTCAGGTGAGCCGTATCGAGGCCGTAGCTGTACCGCACCTTGAGATGGACGCCGCTGCGGTCCGGCAAGCTGACCCGTCCGCTGTTCAGCCCGCGCAACTGGGCGAGTAGACGCAGGATGGCGGCGATGGTGCGCTCGGGATCGAGTCGCCGTTCCTGCAGCTTGGCCAGCTCCAGGATGAACTGGAGGTCGCCGCTCGGCTGGAGCGCCGGATCGGGCAGGTCGGGCGATCGAGGCAGATCTCGCGGACGGCAACTCATCAATATCCCCGCAGGCTGTGCTCAAGGGTGATGATGCAAGGAACGCGCCCATCTTAAGATGTTGAATCGGAACGGGAGCGACCCGGAAATGCACCATCACCGTGCAGCGCCGGAATGGCGGGCATTGGCCTTCATCAAATTCGAACAATGTCCAACAATCCGGCCGCATTTCCGCGGGCCCCGCCTGCGTCGGCAGGGCGTGAACAATTCAAGCGACTGACTCAAAAGGCAAAATTCGGCCATCCCGCTTGGTCTGCAACTTGCTCAGGCTTTCCGGCACGCGCTCGGCCCCGGCCTTCGGGCGGCCGCCGGCGTCGGTACGCAAGCTCCTGAAACTTCGCCATCCGAGGGAACCCGATATGCTGCAGACGTTGATCGAGGTCGATGTATCCAAGCCAGCGGCCGAACAGGGCGGCGTCATCCACAACCGCTGGCATCCCGACCTGCCCATGGTGGAAATGGTCAAGCCCGGCAGCAGCTTCCGCGTGCAGTGCCTCGACTGGACCGGCGGCCAGATCCTCGACGACGATTCGGCCAACGACATCCGCGACGTCGACCTGACCCAGGTCCACTACCTCAGCGGTCCCATCGGGGTGGAAGGCGCCGAGCCCGGCGATCTGCTCGTGGTCGACATCCTCGACATCGGCACGCTGGCCGAATCGGACTGGGGCTTCACCGGCCTGTTCGCCAAGAGCAACGGCGGCGGCTTCCTGACCGACCACTATCCAGATGCGCGCAAGGCGTGCTGGAATTTCGAAGGCATCTATGCCCAGTCGCGGCACATCCCCGGGGTGCGCTTCGCCGGCCTCATGCATCCGGGACTGATCGGCTGTCTGCCGTCCGCCGATCTGCTCAAGACCTGGAATGCGCGCGAGCGAGCGCTGATCGCGACCGACCCGAATCGCGTGCCGGAACTCGCCTTGCCGCCCAATCCCACCTCGGCGGTGATGGGCCGCCTCACCGGCAGTGCCGCGCAGGCCGCAGCGCTCGAAGGCGCCCGCACGGTGCCGCCGCGGGAGCACGGCGGCAACTGCGACATCAAGAATCTCTCGCGCGGCGCCAAGGTGTACTTTCCCGTCTACGTCAAGAACGCCGGCCTGTCGATGGGCGACATCCATTTCTCGCAGGGCGATGGCGAAATCACCTTCTGCGGCGCCATCGAAATGGCCGGCTGGATCGACCTGCATGTGGAGATCATCAAGGGCGGCATGACCAAGTACGGCATCAGGAATCCCATCTTCAAGCCCAGCCCGCTCGAGCCGCGCTACACCAACTATCTGATCTTCGAGGGGATTTCGGTCGATGAGTCGGGCAAGCAATACTACCTCGACGCCCACGTCGCCTATCGCCAGGCCTGTCTCAACGCCATCGCGTACCTGAAGAACTTCGGGTACACCGGCGAGCAGGCCTACGCCATTCTGGGCACCGCGCCGGTCGAGGGGCACATCAGCGGCATCGTCGACATCCCCAACGCCTGCGCCACGCTGTGGATCCCGTCCGAAATCTTCGACTTCGACATCATGCCCAACGCCGCCGGGCCCGAGATCATGGTCAGCGGCGGGGCCGATCTGGCGATGGCCGGCTGAACACCGGCGACCGTCGTCTTCGAAATATGCCCGGGAGAACCTCGATGCCCTTGTATGAATACCAGTGTGCCGCATGCGGCCCGTTCACCATGCTGCGCGCCATGAGCGAGCGCAACGCTCCGGCCGGCTGTCCGCAATGCGCCGGCACCTCCGAGCGGCTGATCTCCGTGCCGGCCTTGCGTCAGGTCTCGGCCGCGACCTATCAGGCCCACAGCCGCAACGAGCGCAGCGCGAGCGAGCCGCGCAGCGTGCGCCGCGAGCCGGCCGCGGGTCACGTGCATGGGCCGGGCTGCGGCCATGCGGGCCCCGGCGGCAAGCGTCCCTGGATGCTGGGGCACTGAGGCCGCTGCCGATCGCGCGGGCGATGCCGGCCGGTTCCGGTCTACGCCGCCCGCGTGCGGCCATGATGCGGCTCGGCCATCCGCGCTGAGCCGCACGCCCGGCTGGCGCGCCGGCGTCTGCGGCACGGGGTTCGCATCCGGTACAATCGCACCCTTTGCGCGGCCTGCGGGTCCGCGCAATGGACGATCGACCGGAGTCTGCATGTCCCAGATCGCCGAGGCGACGGCGCGGCGGCGCACCTTTGCCATCATTTCCCACCCCGACGCGGGCAAGACCACGCTCACCGAAAAGCTGCTGCTGTTCGGTGGCGCCATCCAGCTCGCCGGCGCGGTCAAGGGTCGCAAGGCCGGCCGTCACGCCACCTCCGACTGGATGGAGCTGGAAAAGCAACGCGGCATTTCGGTCACCAGCTCGGTGATGCAGTTCCCCTACCGCGACTGCATCGTCAACCTGCTCGACACGCCGGGGCACGAGGATTTCTCCGAGGACACCTACCGCACCCTGACGGCGGTCGACTCGGCGCTGATGGTGATCGACTGCGCCAAGGGCGTGGAAGAGCGCACCATCAAGCTGATGGAGGTGTGCCGGCTG
>PKCW01000191.1 GCA_002862965.1 Pseudomonadota bacterium | reverse complement strand
CAACCAGTCCGCCTGGTAGCGTTGCAGAACGTTGCGCTCGAGTGTGCCGATCTCGCGTATGCCGGGCAGGCGCGCAAACGCACGGGCGATTCGCCTCAGCGCATCCTCGCCGGCCGAAAGACCGTTCAACGCCAACAGCGCGATCACGCGCAGGGCAATGGCAGATTTGATTTTGCTGTCGGCCGAACGCGCGAGCCACAAGCCGGTGCCTGCCGTAACCAGTAGGATCGTTATCGGATTGGACAGCACCGCCACCACAGAGACCAGCGCCGGCCCGCTGACCAGCGGAATGAAGGCCGATACCTGCGCCGCGAGGATGTAAGTCGAAAAGCCGCCCAAGCTGACCGCCGTACCAAACGAGGTCAGCCCGCCACCGGTCAACAGAAGCGTCCGAATCGCGTCGTCGTTGAGTTCGTCCGCCGCAATGCCTTCAAGCAGCCGTTGCTGCGTCTCGGGATCCAGCCTCGCCACGCGCTGTTTCATGTCCTGAATCAGGGCGTTGCGAGCCGCCTCTTGGGTCGAGTCGTCGGACTGCATCACGCCCTTGATCAGTTCGTCCAAGGTCTGTCTGGCGAGTGCGTCAAAAGAATCCGGGATTTGCCGCTTTGTGCCCAGCCGCGTCCAATCCTTGATCTTCTCGACGAAGCCGGCCTGCAAGGAGGCCAGCGCAGCCGTCACGAGATCGTCGGCCGCGCTCCGGGTCGAACGCAGACTCCCAAACGTCGAGGCCGGCAAGTCAAATGCCTCACGCAGATGCATCCATAAAAGCAGGCGCAAGTCGTCGTCATGAGCCGATGCATTCATCCACGCCAGCACCCGATTGCGCAGTGAAGCGAGGGCGCGCCCATCCGTGGAAGCGGAGAAAGGCTTCGGCCATTTTTCCTTGAATTCACTGACCCGCCGGGCGAGGTGCTCTTGCAGCGTGTTGTCTTCGAACAGCGCCAGACAGGTCGCCAGCAACTCGCGTGGCGCCGCGCCGAGCCCTGCCAGGACATCCTGCGATTTCAGGGCGGGCGAGTGTGGCGTGGACGTCGGCGTCGTGGATGAGGCACGCATGGTGAACTCCCTGCTGACTGTGGATGGGACGACGCGGGATCTTCGAACGGAATCACAAGGCAAACGACGCAGATGGGTTTCAGCCATCGCTCATCGCCGATCGAGGAACTGACGGCGCCCATGTTTTTCCATCTCCTTGTTCAGACGTCCACACGTCCCTTTACATACAAGACCTTGGAGCCACCTCCGGGGGGCACGCGCTCTTCCGTGAGAAACAGCTCCGCATGCCCGCGCACCAAGTCGGACAGCTTCTTGAAGCCGTACAGACGCGCATCGAAATCGGGCTGAATCTTCTGCAAATAGCTGCCGAAGGTGCCAAGATGTGACCAGCCCGATTCATCCGCGGACTTCTCCAGCGCCTCGATCAGGAACTCCCTCGGAAAGCGCGGCTTGGGCGGCTCGAGGGGAGGATCTTGCAGCCGCTGCGCTGGCTCGGCTGGGCTGGAGCGTGGCGACTGTGCCTCCCGTGCGGGGGCCGGTGGACGGAGAATCTCCGTAAAGTAGAATTTGTGGCAGGCATTTCGAAACGCCTCGGGCGTCTTTTGCTCACCGAAGCCGAACACCTTTAAGCCTTCTTCCCGTAGACGGATGGCCAGCCCGGTGAAGTCGCTGTCGCTCGTGACTAGACAAAAGCCGTCGAAGCTGCGTGTGTACAGAAGGTCCATCGCATCGATGATCATCGTACTGTCGGTGGCGTTCTTGCCCGTCGTATAGGCGAACTGCTGCACCGGCTTGATGGAGTGCTTGTTCAGGAACTTCTTCCAGCCGGCACTGGCCGGTGACGTGAAGTCGCCGTAAATCCGTCGCACCGTGGCTTCGCCGAAGCGGGCAACCTCGGCCAGCAGTGACTCGATCACCGCGGGCTGGGCGTTGTCGGCATCGATGAGCAAAGCCAGTCGCCCCATCGATTCACCCAATACCGTCGACGGAGAGGGCGGCCGTGAACCATGGGATGTATCCAGCGCCGTTGAGTGCCCGTTCATCAAGGGATCCCTGCGGTTTTCGGTATGAAATACACTCGGCGCCGATCCGGGCAACTTGAACAACCGCGGCTTCCGTCGGCTCAACCAGCGACCTGCTGTGGCGGCCTCATACCCGTGATCGGCTCGCGCGCGACAGGCTTCCAGAAGGGCCCGGGGCATTCCGACGCGATCGAGGAACCGGTTGACGCGATCACCGAGGGGACAGCCCACCGACGGGGGATGACCCCGAGATGTTGGCTATACTGCCGCCCCAACCCAGAGGAACGACCATGACCCAAGGCGCGGAGCTGATCCTCGGCGGTGTGCGTTCGGGCAAGAGCGCTTACGCCGAGGCACAGGCCGGAGCAAGTGGGCTGGCCGTGCACGTCATCGCCACCGCCACGGCGGGCGATGCGGAAATGGCCGCCCGCATCGCCACGCATCGCGCGCGTCGGCCCACCGACTGGATCACCCACGAGGTCGAAACGGCGCTGGCACAGGCGCTGGCACAGACGGCTGCGCCGGATCGCTGCCTGCTGGTCGATTGCCTGGGATTGTGGGTCTCCAATCTGCTGCATGCGGGAGAAGCAGTATTCGCAGCCGAACGCGCGGCCTTGCTCGACCGGCTGCCCGCGCTACCGGGGCGGGTGCTGCTGGTCAGCAACGAGGTCGGCTGGGGTCTGGTACCGACCCACGCCTTGGCGCGGCGCTTCGCTGATGAGCTGGGTTGGCTGAACCAAGCCGTGGCGCAGCGTTGCGGACGCGTAGTGCTGCTGGCGGCCGGCCTGCCGTTGGTGCTGAAGGACACGCCATGACCGCGTGGTGGATGGCTCGGCCCCCGCGGCCCGATGCGGACACGGGTGCCGCCGCTGCAGCCCGCTGGGACGGCCTCACCAAGCCGCCCGGCTCGCTGGGCCGGCTGGAACACGCGGTGACTCGGCTGGCCGCGCAGCAGGGTCGGCTCACCCCCACGATCGAGCGCGTGCACATCGCCATCTTTGCGGGCGACCACGGTGTGGCGCAGCGCGGCGTGTCGGCTTATCCGCAGGTGGTGACGAGCCAGATGCTGGCCAACTTCGCCGGCGGCGGCGCGGCCATCGCGGTGCTGGCGCGCCAGCTCGGCGCCGCGCTCACCATCGTCGATGTCGGCAGCGTCCACGCCGAGCATCCGCTGCCCGGCGTGCTCGATCGGCGCGTGGCCCGCGGCACGGCCGATTTCACCCAGGCCCCGGCCATGACGGCGGCACAGGCCGAGGCCGCACTGTCCGTCGGCGCCGCGTGCGTGGCGGCCGCACGCGCGGCCGGAGCGGATCTGTTCATCGGCGGCGAGATGGGCATCGGCAACACCACGGCGGCGGCAGCGCTCGGCTGCGCGTTGCTGGCCGCCCCGCCCGAGGCGTTGCTCGGACCCGGCACGGGCCTTGATGCCGCAGGCCTCGCCCGCAAGCATGAAGCGCTCACCCTCGCGCTGGCCCGCCATGGCGCAGCGCGCTCGCCCTTCGAGATCCTGCGCTGTCTGGGCGGGCTGGAACTGGCGGCGCTGGCGGGCGCCTACGTCGCCGCCGCCCAGGCGCGCCTGCCGGCGCTGGTCGACGGCTTCATCGCCACGGCCGCCGCGCTCGTGGCGGCGCGGCTCAACGCGGGCGTGATCGAGTGGCTGCATTTCGCCCACCGCTCGGCCGAGCCGGGACATGCACCGCTGCTGGACGCGCTCGGCGGCTGCGCGCTGCTCGATCTGGATCTGCGCCTTGGCGAGGGCAGCGGCGCCGCGCTGGCGGTGCCGCTGTTGCGCGCGGCCTGCGCGCTGCACGCCGAGATGGCCACCTTCGACGGGGCCGGCGTGAGCACCACCGCCATCTGACCGGCTAGAACGGCGGCCGGCGCCACCCTATAGGCGGTAATGCACGCTTTGGCCGTCGATGTTGATGTGCCCCGCCTGCTGCAGTGCCGCAATGAGACCAGCGATTTCCACTTCCGACAGCGATTTTCGGAATAGATGATTGAGGGAATTGGCCAACGTGGTGACCTTCCGCGGACGCGCATTTCCGTGTGCGGTGAGGTTCTGAACGATAGAGGCGAGTCGTTCCAGTCGCTCTTCGCGCTCAGTCGCTTCAGCAGGGGAATCTCGGCAATCGCAACGCTGCGCTGCACCGCGATGCGCCGCCCTCGGGCGTAGCGGATGAGCGGATCGAATCCCGTGTCCTTCGAGATGATGTGGAAACAGCCCTCGGGATCGGCGCGCGCCAACTCCCCGATCGTGAACGCGATGTGGAAGTCGAGCGCATTGGGTCCGTTGCCCTCGATGCGAACATATCTGGCCCGCTCGCTCAGTCGCTGCAGTTGCGTCGCCAGCGCCAGCGGGATCTTGGTTTGATTGGCCCCAACGAAGAGCAGAATCGTGAACTCGAGCCCGTCCAGCAGCGCGATGCTCTCCGGCTGCACGTTCTCGAAATCGATCAGTAGATAATTGTTGGCCGTGCTTCCGACCCGTCCCGCCCGGTGCGGCGACTCATTCCGGCCAGACCCGCCATAACAACAGAGCGACAACCACGCCCTCAGACACGCACGCTGGTCATGCCGCGGCGTCCCGGGTTCACACCGCCATGCGCGGTATAGAGCGGTCGCTCGGACACGACGCCGAGCGCCTGCAGCCCGAGCGCGACCTGCCGCTGCCGCGCGAGCAACACCGCCCCATTGCGCTGATTCAGCCGCTGGCAGGTCTCCAGGACCAACTGCATCCGATGCACGACTTCCGGGAGCGGCGCCTGTTTCAAGAGCCAGTCGCGCAGCAGGCTCTTCGCATCTTTTGTCTCCGCATCGGCAGCATGCACGCGCAGCGCGCGATCCAGCGGCAGCAAAGCGTCCAGACAGTGCGTCTTTTCGGCGGCGATCGCAGCCAGATCCGGGGTTCCCGGCTGGACGAGACTCCATGCTTCGCGCTCCAGGCACGCCTGGAGACGATCGAGCGCCCCCAGCACCGCGTCAAGCGACGGGGCGTCGGCACTCGGTTGATCGGATGTGTCCATGTCACTCTCCTCGATCTCAAAATTCGACGCGCACCCGCCCGTCGGGCCTGACCGTCGCTTCGACCACTCGCCCACTGCCCACGTTGCGGACCTTGATCCGCTCGCCCGGCATGCCGTCGGCCAGTGCTTCCCCGCTGCCATTCACCTGCATGGCTCCGCGGACCGCTTCGATGACCACCCGCTGACCCCGGCGTACGGCCCGCGGCTGGACCACCTGCCCGGGAAGAATCACGGCGCCCTCGGCCACCGGCTGGCGCAAGGTACTGCCGATCGCCGTATCGAGTTGCCGCAGATAGCCCCGGGACAAGTCGGTCAGCGCGCGGCGCTCTCTCGCCACATCCTGCGGCGTCAGCATCGCGCCCGCCGCGAGCGGACGCCTCGCCACGACCACCTCGCCCATGGCGCTGACCCGCGCCGGGACATACACGCGCCAAGGACGTGCGCCCCGACATGAAACCATCATCGTCACGGCGGCACGCAACGGGCCGGGATGCAGGGACGCCGCCTCGAGCGGCCGTTCACAGGGCGACAGGTTCAGTCGCGCGTCCGGTTCGACCAGATCGATCCGCAGTTCCTGCTCGGGCCATTGCGCCTGCAAGGCGGTCTGGACCGCGCGGCGGATCTGATCGGTGACAGCCTCGTCCGCATGCGCCGCGACGGTCATGCCGAGGAGGATGGCGAGTGTGGTGCCGGCGCGTCCGACTCTGCG
>PKCW01000155.1 GCA_002862965.1 Pseudomonadota bacterium | reverse complement strand
CGTACGCGCTCCGGATCGAGCGGACGCCGGAGAGCGAGTTGATTCCGATCATGGAGCAGGTGTTGACGCAGCACCCGACGATCAAGCTGTCGAGCCTGCCCCACATCGGCGAGCCGCCTCATATCGAACTGGCGGTCCGGGGCGAGCCGATAGACGCGGGCGCGGCCTGGGCGCGACTGACCGGTGCGTTGAGCGCCGCCGGTATCGGCTACATGACGACGGACGCGGATCGGCCGCGCGGGGAGGTGGGAGATGGACGTTGAGCCGGAGTTGCTCCATCAACGGGTGGCGGTGGTGACCGGCGCTGCCGGCGCCATCGGACTGGAAATCTGCGGAATGCTGCTGAAAGCCGGCATGCAGGTGGTGTTGACCGCGCGCAGCCAGGCCCGCGCGGAGGAAGCCGTGACGGCGCTGGCAGGGCAGGATGACCAGCGCATCATCGCGCGCGCGCTCGAGGTGACCGATGCCGAGGCGGTCGTGGCGTTCGCCCGGGGCGTCGAGCAGACCCATGGCCGGATCGATGTGCTCATCAACAATGCCGGCGTACCGCCGCGGGGACACGGCTTGTCCGACATGAGCGACGATGAGCTCGATCTGGCCATGCGGACCCATTTCCTTGGGCCGCTGCATCTCATCCGCGCGGTACTGCCCCTGATGCGCGCGCAGGGCTACGGGCGGATCGTGAACGTGTCGTCCAGTCTCGGGCAGTTGTCGCAGATGGGCGCACGCTGGCCGGCCTATCGGTTGTCCAAGGCGGCGCTGAATGCCCTCACGGCGGTCGTGGCGGCCGAAGTCGCGGGCAGCGACATCCTCGTGAATGCCGTCTGTCCGGGCTGGTGTCGTACCCCGCTGGGCGGGCCGGAGGCCCCCCGTTCGGCGGCGCAAGGGGCGGCGGACATCGTCTGGGCCGCAATGCTGCCCGACGGCGGCCCGTCCGGACATTTCTTCAGGGATCGGCAAATCCAGCCTTGGTGATGCGCTGTTGCGGCTGCGCCAGCATCACCTGTTCGCACCGCTCGGGCACCGCCCATGCGTGCCCGAAGGGCGGCGTGTGAAAGCAATCCGCAGCCGCGCCCGGGTTGCCGATGAACGGCGTCGCCACCGGTTTGACGTGATCGCTCCCCGCCATTGCCGAGGGAACCTCCGGCATCGACAACGCAGCGGCGAGATCGGCAATCGGCTGCTGTTGGCCTTCTTCGGCCAGGCGGAAGGTGCCGTAGTGGATTCCCAGTGCATGCTCGGCGCCGAGCGTGCGCCAGGCTGCCACGGCCTCGGCGGGATTCATGTGTACCGGCTGCATGAACCATCGCGGCAGGTAGGCGCCGATCGGCAGCAGGGCCAGGCGCAAATTGGGGAAGCGCGCGGCGATGGCCGCGAAGTGGGGACCGAAGCCGGTATCGCCGGCGAAGAAAACGGCCCCGCCCGGCGCTTCGACGACATAGCCGAGCCACAAGGTGCGGTTGCGATCGAACAGGCCGCGCGAGGTCCAGTGCTGGGCCGGCACACCGGTCACATGGACGCCCGGGGCTAGCGCGTGGCTTTGCCACCAGTCGGTTTCCACCACCCCGCCGATGCCCGCGGCTTCCAGCGTCCCCCGATTGCCCAGGCCGACGAAGATGCGCGGCCGGTCGCGTTCCCACAAGCGCTTGAGCGTCGGCAGGTCCATGTGATCGTAGTGGCTGTGGCTGACCAGCACCGCATCGATGCGCGGCAAGTCCTCGAAGCGCAACCCGGCCGGCCCATGGCGGTCCGGACCGGCAAAGGAGAACGGGCTGGCCCGGTGCGACCAGATGGGGTCGGTCAGGATGTTCACCCCGGCGGTCTGAATCAGCACGGTGGCGTGATTCACGGGGGTGACCCGCAGCGCGGCGCCGGCAACGCGCGGCAGGGGAGGCGGGCCGGGCGGCTGGTCCGTCCAATCGTCCCAGTGCCCCGGGTCGCGCTGCACCAGCCATTCGACGTAGTCGGTCAGATGACGCTCGCGCGGGATGGCCATGTGAAATCGCCGGCCGTCGAAGTGATCGCTGACCGGTCCCGAATGGCCGCTGCCGCCGAGCGCCGCGCCCAGATACAGCAGCGCAATCGCCGCTGCCAGCAGCAAGCCGCGGATCATGGCAAGGGTCGCTCGGCGCTCATGACCGGCAGTCTAGCAGCATCGGGCAGCGGCCTCCCGGCGCAGCCACCGTCGCGCGGCTTGACAGGGCGGGATGCGAGGCTGAAAATTCCGCCCCTGCGCGGACTGCGCAGACCGGAAGATCGTGGCTAGGTAGCTCAGCCGGTTAGAGCGCATCACTCATAATGATGAGGTCGGCGGTTCGAGCCCGCCCCTAGCTACCACATCTCCCCGAAAGCGGCCTTGGCGCCGCTTTTTCTTTGTCTGACCCTCGGCGATCAGAACGGCTTGGTCACGGCCAGCAGCACGATCGCGACCAGAAACAGCGACGGTACCTCGTTGATCCATCGGTAGAAGCGGGCGCCGTGGCGCGCCGTCCCCCGCGCCAGCGACTGCGTCAGCCGCCACAGATAAACGTGATAGCCCACCAGAAGCGCGACCAGGGTCAGCTTCAGGTGCAGCCAGCCGTTGCCCGAGTAGGCCTGCCAGGCATAGGCCACCAGCAGCCAGATGCCGAACAGGGCCGTGCCGACCGCGCCGATGGTCATCATCACGAACAGCCGGCGCTCCATGAGCGCGAACCGCTCGCGCTCCGCCGCCGTGACCGCATCGCAGTGATAAACGAACAGGCGCGGCAGGTAAAATAGACCGGCGAACCAGGTCACCATGAAGATCACATGGACGGCCTTGACGGTGAGCATGCGGCGTGAGCTCCTGCACAATTGGGGGCGGCAGCGGATATCCGGCTGCGATCATGGCAAGCGGCTCACCGCCTCGCAAGCGGGTCATCGAATCCTGGCACAACGGGAGAACACAGTGATTTCAGCGGGCATCGTGGGCGGAACCGGATACACCGGCGTGGAATTGTTGCGCCTGCTGGCGAATCACCCCGAGGCGCGGGTCGACTGCATCACCTCGCGCGGCGCGGAAGGCACGCCGGTCGCCGACCTGTTCCCCAGCCTCTACGGGCGGTGCGATCTGGCCTTCAGCGGGATGGACGTCGATCGGTTGTCGCAGTGCGATGTCGTCTTCTTTGCGACGCCGCACGGCGTTGCGCTCGAGATGGCCGGCGCCTTGCTGGCCGCCGGCAGCCGGGTGGTCGATCTGTCCGCCGATTTCCGGCTTCCCGACGCCGATCTCCTGGCACGCTGGTATGGGCTCACGCCGCCGGACTCCGCTGTCTTCGGGCAGGCGGTGTACGGCCTGCCGGAGGTCCATCGCGAAGCGTTGCGCTCGGCGCGGCTGGTGGCCAATCCCGGCTGCTACCCCACGGCCGTCCAGCTCGGCTTGCTGCCGCTGTTGGAGCAGGATCTCGTCGATCCCGCCCGCCTGATGGCCAGTGCGGCCAGCGGTGCCAGCGGCGCCGGACGCGCCGCCAAGGTGGACAGCCTGCACTGCGAGGTCGCCGAAAACTTTCACGCCTATGGGGTCGCCGGTCACCGCCATCTGCCCGAGATCGAGACGCAGCTCGAGCGGGCCACGGGCCGGCCGGTGGCGCTCACCTTCGTGCCGCATCTGGCGCCGATGAACCGTGGCATCCATGCCACCCTGTTCGCCACGCTGCGGGAACCCGTCGAGGAATCCGCGTTGCAGGCGATATTTGCCGCGCGCTATGCCGATGAGCCCTTCGTGTCGGTCCTGCCGGCCGGCAGGCATCCGGCCACGGCCAGCGTGCGCGCCGCCAACACCTGTCAGCTCGCCGTCTTCCGTCCGCAAGGCCGCGATACCGTCGTGGTCCTGGCCGTGATCGACAACCTGGTGAAGGGCGCAGCCGGGCAGGCGATCCAGAACATGAACCTGATGTTCGGCCTGCCGGAAACGATGGGTCTGGAAGGTGGCGCCGTCGCGCCGTGACGACAACGGCCCCGTGCGCAAAAAGGCCTCCGGCGCGCGAACTTCAGCCGCCTCGTCTGGTACTGACCGATCGGAATGTGATATTGATTGGTCGATGATCACGGCAAGGGTCGCGCGGCTTCGGTGAGAACCGGGGACGGCCCGCTTTTCCGTGAACTCCGGATTTTCTTTCGATATCCGATCGTTCCAAAGCGCCCCGGACGGGGGTATCCCGGCGGGTTATCCGTAAAGCTTGAGAAGGAGTTCAAGCGATGAATTTCAAGTTTTCCCAGGATCAGGACATGATGCGCGACTCGGCCAAGCGCCTGCTGGCCGACCTGTCGACCTACACCGCGGTCCACAAGATCCTCGATTCCGACGCCACCCACGACGCCAACCTCTGGAAGCAGATGGCCGAGGCCGGCTGGCTGAGCACCGCCATCCCCGAGGAATACGGCGGCGCCGGCATGGGGTATCTGGAACTGGCCGTGCTGGCCGAGGAAATGGGCAAGGTGCTGGCCTGCACGCCGTTTGCCTCCTCCATCTACTTCGCCGCCGAGCTGATCAAGGCGGCGGGCTCCGAATCCCAGAAGACGACTTACCTGCCCAAGCTCGCCATGGGCGAGTCCATCGCGACCGTCGCCTATGCCGAAAAAGGCCGCATCGACGCCGGCGGCGTGCAGGTCAAGGCCCAGGGCGGCAAGCTGACCGGCACCAAATCGCCGGTGGCCGACGGCCTCTGTGCCGATCTCGCCATCGTCTCGGCACGCGATGATCAGGGCGTGTCGCTCTATCTGGTCGACCTCGCTGCCGGCGCCGTGAGCCGCGAATCGGTCGCCACCATGGACCGCACCCGCAAGCAGGCGCGGCTCACCTTCAACGGCGCCCCCGGCGAATTGCTGGGCCAGGCGGGCCAGGGCGGCGCCCTGCTCGACCAGGTGTCCTACAAGGTCGCGGCCCTGCTCGCCTTCGAACAGGTGGGCGGCGCGCAGAACGCACTGGAGATGGCCACCCAGTACGCCAAGGAACGCTATGCCTTCGGGCGGCCGATCGGCTCCTTCCAGGCCATCAAGCACCGCATCGCCGACATGTTCGTGAAGGTCGAGATGGCCCGTTCCAGCGCCTACTACGCAGCCTGGGCGCTGGAGAGCGCGCCGGACAAGCTGCAGCAGGCGGCCAGCGCGGCGCGCGTGATGGGCATCGACGCCTACGGCTTCGCCGCCCAGGAAAACGTCCAGATCCACGGCGGCATCGGGTTCACGTGGGAAGCCAATCCCCATCTCCACATGAAGCGCGCCAAGCATCTGGAGAGCCTGCTCGGCGGCGGCATCGTCTGGCGCGAGCGGCTGATGCGCAGCATGGAAGCGGCGGCCTGATCGGGCGCGCCATACGGATCTGGAATCTTCAGGAGGATAGGGAACATGGATTTCAACGATACCCCGCAGGAAGCGGAATTCCGCGCCGAAGCCAACCGCTGGCTGTCCCAGAATGCCAAGCCCCGCAGCGAATCGGGCAACATGATGAGCATGTTCGCCGAATCCGAGGGCGGCGATCTGCGCGGTGAAGCCGAATGGAAGATGGTGCGTGATGCCCAGGCGTGGCAGCGCAAGAAGGCCGACGGCGGCTGGGGCGTGATCACCTGGCCGAAGAAGTTCGGCGGCCGCGGCGGCAACATCATGCAGAGCGTGATCTGGGGACAGGAAGAGTCGAAATTCGAGACCCCGGCCAACATCTTCATGATCGGCATCGGCATGGCCGGTCCGACCATCATGACCCACGGCACCAACGAGCAGAAGGACCGCTATCTCGAG
>PKCW01000122.1 GCA_002862965.1 Pseudomonadota bacterium | reverse complement strand
AACGGCGTGGGGGCCAAACTGGCGTTGGCGCTGCTGTCGGCCATGCCGGCGGTGCAGTTGCAGGACTGCCTGATGCGGGGCGATGCCGCGGCGCTGACCCGCGTGCCCGGCGTGGGCCGCAAGACGGCCGAGCGACTGGTGATGGAGCTGCGCGACCGCGTGGGCGCGGTGCCGGTGGCGCTGCCCGCGGGCGCCGCGGGCACGGCCGCCCCGTCGCGTGGCGCCTTCGATGAGGCCCATGCCGCGCTCGTGGCCTTGGGCTATCGCACCAACGAGGCGCGCGAGCTCCTGCAATCGCTCGATCCGGCCATCACCGACAGCGAGACGCTGATCCGTCTCGCGCTGCGCTCGGCCTTCCAGTGAGCCGCCATGCCGATTGAACGCGATCGTCTGGTCACGCCGGCGCCGCAGGGCGGCGAGGAGTCGATCGACCGCGCCCTGCGCCCGCGTCAGCTGGCCGATTACGTCGGTCAGGCCGCCGTGCGCAGCCAGATGGAAATCTTCATCGCCGCGGCCCGCGGACGTGGGGAGGCGCTGGATCACGTGCTGCTGTTCGGTCCGCCGGGACTGGGCAAGACCACGCTGGCGCACATCATCGCCCATGAGATGGGCGCGAGGTTGCGCCAGACCGCCGGTCCCGTGCTGGAACGACCGGGCGATCTGGCGGCGCTGCTGACCCATCTGGAAGCCGGCGACGTGCTGTTCGTCGACGAAATCCATCGACTGCCCGTGGCCGTGGAGGAGATCCTCTATCCGGCGCTGGAGGATTACCAGCTCGACATCGTCATCGGCGAGGGACCGGCCGCGCGCTCGATCAAGCTCGACCTGCCGCCGTTCACGCTCGTCGGCGCGACCACGCGGGCGGGTCTGCTCAGCTCGCCGCTGCGCGATCGCTTCGGCATCGTGCAGCGGCTCGAATATTACAATGCCGAGGACCTGACCCGCATCGTGATGCGCTCGGCGCAGTTGTCCGGTGTCCCGGTCCTGCCCGATGGGGCGGCGGAGATCGCGCGCCGCTCCCGCGGCACCCCGCGCATCGCCAACCGGTTGCTGCGGCGGGTGCGCGACTACGCTCAGGTGCGGGGCGACGGCACGGTGGACCTGGCCAGCGCCCGCGCGGCGCTGGACATGCTCGCGGTCGACGCCCATGGCCTGGATGTGCAGGATCGCAAGCTGTTGAGCTGTCTGATCGAGCGCTACGATGGTGGTCCGGTCGGCATCGAGAGCCTGGCGGCCGCCCTGGGCGAGGACAAGGGCACGTTGGAGGAGGTGATCGAGCCCTACCTCATCCAGGAAGGTTTCCTGCAGCGCACCGCCCGCGGGCGCGTCGCCACCCCGCGCGCTTTGCGGCACTGGGGCCGGCCGGCAGCGGGCGAGGGCGGGGACCTGCTGTTCGGTGCGGCGGACGATGCGACGTGAAGCGTGTGTTCCGCTATCGGCCTCGCTCCATACTCCGCTTGATTCTGGTCAGCTATGTCGTCGTCCTGATTCCCCCGATCCTCGCGATTTTCATGGCGGTCGGATCGCTCGAAGTGCTCTTCGCTCAGGGGCGGACCGCCGTCTTCGACTCGGTGCGCGCCGCGCAGAACGGCCGCGTCCTGATGGAGCAGGTGACGATCATGGAACGCAGCGCCCTGCAGTTTCTCGCCGTCGGCGATCCGGTGTTCATGCAGTCCTATCTGCGCACCCGGGAGGCGCTGCTGGCCAGCGCCTATGCGCTGGCGCCGCTGACCCGCTCGCCCGAGTTCGCGGCGCGGCTGGCCGCATTTCAGGCGCATGAGGTCAATGTCGCCGCGCGCCTCCGCTCGCCCGATGCGTCGACTGCCGATATCCCCGCGATCGCACACGAATTCGACGTGCTGCGGGAAGCGGCGCAAGGTATCCTCGACCAAGGCAGCGCCGTCATCAGCCAGGAAGTCCTGTCGATCCAGCGGCGCAGCGAGCGGTCGCGATGGGCCATCATCGGGATCGCGGCCATACAGATCCCCTTGGCCGTGCTGGCGGCAATCGTTTTCACCTTGCTCATCGGTCAGCCGTTGCGCGAACTGCGCCGGGCGATCGAGGGCTTGGGCGACGGTTTGTTCACGCGGCCGATCCGCTTGCGCGGCCCCCGCGATATCACCATGGTGGGGCAACGGCTCGACTGGCTGCGGCAGCGACTCATCGATCTGGAAGAACAGAAAGCCCAGTTCCTGCGACAGGTCTCCCATGAGCTCAAGACGCCGCTGAGTGCCATCCGGGAAGGCTCGCAGCTGTTGTCCGACGATGTCGCCGGGCCGCTCAACACGGCGCAGCGGGAGATCCTCGACATCCTGTCGCGCAACGCCATCCAGTTGCAGCAGTTGATCGAGGACATGCTCAATTTCAACATGTCGCAGAGTCACCGGCCGGCACTGAATCCCCGCCCGGTCGACCTGAAGCGGCTGATGAACGACCTGCTGCAGGACCACAAGCCGGCCCTGTTGAGCAAGGCGCTGATCCTGGAAACGCGGATCGAGGCGGTCGGCGTGGTGGCCGACGAGGGCAAGTTGCGGACCATCATCGACAACATGCTGTCGAACGCCGCCAAGTTCTCGCCGCGCGAAGGGCAACTGTTCGTGAGCTGTAGCCTGCAAGCCAAGGAGGTCTGGATCGACGTGCGTGACGAGGGACCGGGAATTCCCGTGGACGAGCGGGAGCGGATATTCGAGGCATTTTTTCAGGGCAAGGCGGCGATCCCGGGAGGGAGTGTGGTGAAAGGTTCCGGCATCGGCCTGGCCATAGCGCGCGAATTCGCCCGCGCCCACGCCGGCGATATCGAAGTGTTGCCGGCTGAGCGGGGCGCGTGGGTGAGATTGCGACTGCCCGGGGGAACGCGGGCATGAGTGCGCGGCGCTTTCGCATCGCATGCCTGGCGTGGGTGGCGGCTCTGGCGGGCTGCACCGCGGTGTCGCGGAACGACTATGTTCAGCCGATCATCGTCCCGGTTGCCACGGGCGGCTTCCAGAAGCCCATGCGCGCGTGGGTCGAGCGCTATGCCCGGCTGAGTGCGATGCCCGCGCGCGATGCGCGGCAGATCTACCGGCAACGACGCAAGGAGCTCGAGACCTACGAATGCGGCGAGGGAGCGATCGAGATTCTGATGTTGCTGACGCGCCCCGATCTCGCCGGTGATCTGGAGTTCGCCGAGAACGAGAAGCTGCTCGAGGGTTGCGACGCCAAACCGGACTGGCAGGGCTCCGACGTCGCCGTGTTGGCGCCCTTATTGCTTAAGCAGGCTGCCCTCGTCAACCGGCAGGGCGCCCGCGAGCGCGCGACCAGCCAGGAGCTGGCCGAGCTGCGGCGGCAGGTGCAGGCGCTCAAGGAGGTCGAGCGCTCGCTCCAGCGTTGAATCCCTCTGGGTATTGCCGATCGAAACAGGACCTTGAAGCCCATGTCTGCCTCTGCCCGAATCTTGCTAGTCGACGACGATTTGAGCCTCCTGCGATTGCTGTCCCTGCGTCTCGAAGCGGCCGGTTTCGAGGTGATGCCCGTCGAAAGCGGGCGATTGGCACTCGAGCGACTTCCCGGCTTTCGGCCTGATCTCCTGATCACGGACCTGCGCATGGACGGCATGGACGGCATGGCCTTGTTCGAGCAGGTCCACCGTCGCCATCCCTTCCTGCCGACCATCATTCTCACCGCGCACGGCACCATCCCCGACGCCGTTCATGCCACCAAGCAGGGGGTGTTCAGCTTCCTGACCAAACCCTTCGACAGCCGCGACCTGCTGGAGCAGATCCGCCTGGCGCTGGACCAGTCGCGCATGAGCGAAGCCTTGTCGGGCTCCGGCGACGATTCGCGGTGGCGCGCCGGAATCATCACGCGCAACGCGACGATGGAGGATTTGCTGGGCCGCGCCTATCGCGTGGCGGGCGGCGACGCGAGCGTGTTCATCGAAGGGGAAAGCGGCACCGGGAAAGAACTCCTGGCCAAGGCGATCCATCGCGCCAGCCGCCGGGCTCAGGCGCCGTTCATTGCCGTGAACTGCGGCGCCATTCCCGAGAATCTGCTCGAATCCGAACTGTTCGGCCATCGGCGCGGCGCGTTCACGGGCGCCATTCAGGACCATCAGGGACTGTTCGTCTCGGCCAGCGGCGGCAGCCTGTTCCTCGATGAGATCGGGGACATGCCACAGCCTTTACAGGTCAAGCTGTTGCGCGTGCTGCAGGAGCGGGAGGTGCGGCCGGTCGGGGCGACCCGATCGGTGCCGGTCGACGTGCGGGTCATCTCGGCGACCCATCGCGATCTGGAAGAGGAAATGAAAGCGGGCCGGTTCCGGGAGGATCTGTTCTATCGCCTCAATGTCGTCACGCTGTCCTTGCCGCCGCTGAATCAGCGCCGGGACGACATTCCGTTGCTGGCCGAGTACTTTCGCGCCGAACTGGCACAGCGCTACCAGAAGCCGGTCGTGGCGTTTTCCCGGGGCGCGATGGAGTTGCTGATGGCGGCCGACTGGACCGGCAACGTCCGCCAGCTCTACAACGTCGTGGAACAGGCGATCGCCTTGAGCGCGGGGCCGCAGATCCAGGCCAGCGTGTTGCAGGATGCCATCAAGGACCGCGTCGACGATGTCGTGCCCTTCGCCGATGCGCGGCGGCAGTTCGAGTTCGACTACCTGGTCGGACTGCTGCAGATGACCCGCGGAAACGTCACTCAGGCCGCGCGTCTCGCCGGTCGCAACCGGACGGAGTTCTACAAGCTGCTGCATCGGCACTCGCTCGATCCTGCCCAATTCAAGGATTAGCCTGTCGCCATGAAGCGACATGCGCTTTTATTGCGGCATCAGATGCTTAGCCGATCCTCGCTCGCCGCGTCGTCGCCAAATGGCAACGCCGAGGTCGCGCAATGCGCCGCCTTCGGCTGCCCAAGACGACCCGTTGCACATAAGCCGCTGATAAATTGAGAGCGGTGGCGGTTGGCCTGATTCTTGTCCCTTTCTCGTCGGTGGCCGGGCGCCGGAAAGCCCCGGTCATCGCCGATTCCTGCTCTTGGCTTGCCAAAGCGGGTTTTTCAGACTCCCCCTTATTTGGCCCTCGTTCGCGGGGGCTTTTTTTTGTCGACGAGCCAGCGTTCATATTCATGAAACGATGACAGATGGCTTGATTCTGTTTATATTTGGCCCGTTTACAGCGTCGCGGTCCGGCGGCAAACGGATGGGACATTGATCGAGTTTGCATGGCCGATCCGCGTGTACTACGAGGACACCGACGCCGGCGGGGTGGTGTACCACGCGCGCTATCTGCATTTTCTCGAGCGTGCCCGGACCGAGTGGCTGCGGACCTTCGGCGTCGAGCAGGACCGGATGATCGCCGAATCGGGCTTGGTCTTTCTCGTTGCCCGAATGGTCATCGATTACCTGCGTCCCGCCCGGTTCAATCAGGAGCTTCGAGCCACCGTCTCGGCCGCAGCGGCGAGCGGGGCCCGACTGCCCTTGCAACAAGAGATCCGTGACCTCTCCGGGACCGTTTACTGCCGCGCCGACGTGATCGTCGTCTGCGCCCGCGCATCCGATCTCAAACCCGTTCGCTTGCCCCGTTTGTTGACTGAGGAATGGTCCCATGGACACCCCTAGCCCCGAAATGTCGATTGTTTCCCTGATCCTGCATGCCAGCGTACTGGTGCAGATGATCATGGCTGTGTTGCTGATCGCTTCCATTTATTCCTGGTATGTGATCTTCCAGAAGCGGGCGCAGCTGGCCAACGCCCGGCAGCTCAGCCGCAGTTTCGAGGATCGTTTC
>PKCW01000121.1 GCA_002862965.1 Pseudomonadota bacterium | reverse complement strand
GGTATACAGCCACAGGATCAGCACCAGCATCACCCGGTCGCGGAAGAACTGGATCAGCTCCTTGGCCAGCAGCCCGGCGAGGCGCACCCCCATCACGCCACCTTCTTGCGAAAGCGCCAGGCGGCCAGGGCGAACACCGCCGCGGTATAGCCGATGAGCAGCACCAGGTTCGGCCACAGCTCGGCCAGCCCCGCGCCCTTGAGCACCACGCCGCGCGACAGGTCGACGAAGTAGCGCGCCGGAAAGATCGCGGTGTACAGCTGCAGGGCGTAGGGCATGGTGAAGATCGGGAACAGAAAGCCCGAGAACAGGAACGACGGCATCAGGGTGATGATCAGCGCCAGCAGCATGGCGATGAGCTGGCTCTCGGTCACCGTGGACACCAGCAGCCCGAGGCCGACCGTGCACAGCACGTACACCCCGCCGGCGGCGAGCAGCAGCGCCAGGCTGCCGGCCATGGGCACCTGGAACCACAGGAAGCCGACCGCCATCACCATGGCGATCTGCAGGAAGGCGATGAGGCCATAGGGCAGCAGCTTGCCGATCAGGAATTCGGGGCCCGACAGCGGCGAGACGAATACCTGCTGGATGGAGCCGGTTTCCTTCTCGCGCACGATGGCCAGTGCGGTGAGCAGCGGCGGGAAGGCCATGAGGATGACGCCGAACAGTCCCGGCACGACGTCGTTGACGCTGCGCAGTGACGGGTTGTACCAGACCCGCGTGCGCACCTCGATGGCCGGCGCTGCCGGGCCCACGGCGGCGACGGTGGCCCGGGCATAGCCGCCGAGCAGGTTGGCGGTGGCCGAGTAGGTGCCGTCGAGCAGGATCTGGATCCGGGGGGCTTCGCGGCGCTGTCGCGCTTGCGCCAGACCGCGGGGGATGACCAGCGCCAGCTTCACGCTGCCGGCGCGCAGTGCGCCTTCCACCGCGTGGAGGTCGGTATAGGTCTCGGCGAGGGCGAAGTATTCGGTGTCGGTGAACCGGCGCACGAGCTGGCGGCTGAGCGGGCTGCGGTCGAGATCCAGTACTCCGAGCGGCGCCTCGCGCACGTCCAGCGAGATCGCGTAGCCGAACAGCAGCAGCATGATCAGCGGCATGGCCAGCGCCACCCCCAGGGTGATCGGATCGCGCAGGATCTCGCGGCTCTCCTTGCCGAGCATGGCGGCAACCCGGCGCGCGTTCACGCGGTCTGCCTCAGATGGGCGAGGAAGACCGCCTCGACACCGGCGTCCGCGGCGAGGTCCGCCTGCGCCCGCAGTGTCGCCAGGTCGCCGCTGGCGATCAGCCGCCCGCGCTGCATCAGGCCGAGGCGCTGGCAGAAAGCCGCTTCCTCCAGGTAATGGGTGGTGACCACAACGGTCATGCCGGTCGCCGCCAGGTTCCGGATCAGCGCCCAGAAGCGATAGCGCGACAGCGGATCCACCCCCGATGTGGGCTCGTCCAGGAACAGCACCCGGGGTCGGTGCAGCACCGCGCAGGCAAGCGCCAGGCGCTGGCGCAGCGCGCCCGACAGCGATCCGGCCCGGCGCGGGTCGCCGGCGTCGAGCCCGGACTCGGCGGCCGCGGCGGCGATGGCGGCGCGTGCCCGCGCGCCGGACAACCCCTGGGCACTGGCGAAGAAGCGCAGGTTCTCGGCCACCCTGAGGTCCGGGTAGAGGGAGAAGCGCTGGGACATATAACCCACCGCCCGGTGCAGCGCGCCGCGCGCGCCGGTCACGGCGATGCCGGCGACCGTGGCGCTGCCGGCGCTGGGCCGCTCGAGCCCGCAGAGCATCTTGATGAGCGTGGTCTTGCCGGCGCCGTTGGCCCCCAGCAGGCCGAAGATCTCGCCCGGCGGGATGTCCAGCGATACCGCATCCACCGCGGTGAAGGCGCCGTAGCGGCGGGTCAGTCCCACGGTCCTGATCCCTCCGGCGCTCGCGGCGGCAGCGACGGGATGAGCCGGCCAGGCAGCGGCAGCGGCATCCTCCCCTGCCGGGGCCAGCAGGGTGAAGACGTCTTCCAGGTCGGGTTCGACGGCCTGAACCGTCCCCAACGGGGCCAGCAAGCGCTGCGCCGCGGACCCGTTCCGGCCAGGCTCCAGTTGAACCCGCAGCCGGTCGGGCAGGTGTTTGATGCTGCGTACGCCGGGCAGGGTCGCCGGCGGCAGCGCGCCGCCGGCCGTTCGGGTCACGGTGAAGGTCGTGCCCGCCGCACGCGCCCGCAGCGCCGCCGGCGTATCCAGGGCCAGCAACCGGCCGCGGTCGAGGAAGGCCACCCGGTCGCAGCGCTCGGCCTCGTCCATATAGGAGGTGGCGACCACCAGGGTGACGCCCCGAGCGCGCAGGCCGTCCAGCATCTGCCACAGCTCGCGGCGCGACAGCGGGTCCACGCCCAGGCCCGGTTCGTCGAGCAGCAGCAGCGGCGGCTCGTGGATGAGGTTGGTACACAGCGCCAGCTTCTTGCGCATGCCCCCGGACAGGTCGCGCTCGCGCCGCGCGGCAAAGGGCTCGAGCCCGGCCATCGCCAGCAGCGCCGCGCGGCGCTCCCGGTAGGTGTCACCGGTGACGCCGCGCACCCGGGCGGCGAAGGCGAGGTTCTCGTCCACGGACAGGCGCTCGTAGAGGGTGAAACCCTGGGCCATATAGCCGATCCGGGCCTGGATCTTCGCCGCCTCGCGCACCGTATCGAAGCCAAGCACCCGGCAGTGCCCGGCGCCGGGATCGAGCAGCGCGGCCATGAGCTGCAGCAGTGTGCTCTTGCCGGCGCCGTCGGGCCCCACCAGGCCCAGGCGCTCGCCGGCGGCGACGCTCAGATCGACGCCGGCCAGCGCCACGACCTTGCCGAAGCGCCGCGCCAGCGCGCTGGCGACGACCGGCGGCTGCGCCTGGCTCAGCGCGGAATCCACAGCGTCTGCGGCCAGGATGCGTCCGGGTCCCAACGGACCCAGGCATCGGCCGGCATGCCCGGCTTGAGCACGCCATCCGGATTGGCGATGGCGAGTGTCACCCCGAACACCATGCGCACGCGCTCCTCCGGCATGTGCACCTCGCGCGGCGTGAACTGGGCGCGCTGGTCGATGCGCTTGATGCGCGCGTCGAAGGTGCGTTCCGGGAAGGCATCCACCCGCACCCGCCCCGGCGCACCGAGCCGGAGCCTGCCGATCTCCACCTCCGGCAGATAGACGGTGAGCTCCAGTTCGGCGAGATCCACCAGCACCGCGAGGGTCTGGCCCGGCTGCACCAGCTCGCCCGGCTCGACGGCCTTCACCAGCACGGTGGCGGCCAGCGGCGCGTGCACCACCGTCTTGGCCAGGTGCGACTCGGCCAGCGCCAGCCGCTGAGCGGCAGCCTCCTGGCGCGCGCGGTTGGCTTGGAGCTGCGCCTCCAGCGCGTCCACCCGGCCGCGGGCCTCGCGCGCGCGGTCGGCCGCCTCCTCCAGGCGCTGCGGGCTGACCGAGCCCTGCGCGCCCAGCCGGCGGTAGCGTTCGAGATCGCGCTCGGCGCTCGCCAAGTGATGGCGCCAGGTGGCAAGCTCGTCCCCGATGCCGCGCGCCTCGGCGTCGAGGGTCAGCAGGTCGGCCCGCGCCTGCTTGAGCGCGATCTCGTAGTCGGCCGGATCGATGCGCACCAGCGGCGCCCCCACTGCCACCGGCTGGCCCTCGACCAGCATGCTTTCCCGGACCTGTCCGCCGACCTCGGCGGCCACGCGCACCTCGGTGCCCTCCACATGGCCATTGCCGTAGAGGATGCCGGGCGGCAGCGGTGTGGGCTCGAGCTGGCGATAGAGCGCATAGGAGCCGGCCGCCAGCATCAATACCGCCAGGGCGCCCCACAGCCAGCCGCGGCTCATCGCTCGGCCTGATCGGGCAGCGCCGGCCAGCGCGAGAAGGCGACGATATACAGCACCACCAGGTTGGCGAGCGGGATCAGCACCAGGAGCGACAGCCAGGGCGAGAAGCCGGCCTTGGCGAAGATCTTCCAGAACGGCGGCAGGATCACCGCGATCCAGACCAGCAGCCAGAGCCCGTGGCCGAAATAGAACTCGTGCATCATGGCGGTGTGCATCATGGCGGTGTTCTCCCCAAGGGTTTGCGGCCCATCCTAGCACCGGCGCCTCGCAGAACGCCAAGCCTGGGCTTGCCGCTATCCAGACCATAGGCGCTAGCCTTCGTTTGGGAGGTGCAGGCATGACACGGTTGCAGATCGGCGAGGTCGCCCATCGCTGCGGGGTGAACCTGCAGACCATCCGCGATTACGAGCGCCGCGGCCTGTTGCCCGCGCCGCCGCGTTCGGCGGCCAATTACCGGCTGTATCCGGAGGATACCCCGGCGCGCGTGCGCTTCATCAGGCGCGCCCAGCGGCTGGGCTTCACCCTGCGGGAAATCGACGAGCCGATCTACGACCCGGGCTGTCCCCATGTCGCCGCGGTCCGGGAGGCGGTACGCGAAGGCGCCGAGCTGGGGCTGGCTCCGTCCTGGACGGAGTGGCTGCGGGGCGCACCGCGCGCCTGGTCGAGACCGAACGCCGGGGCCGCCAGGTGATCTACCGCCTCGCCGGCCCCGGGGTCGCCGACCTCTGGGTGCAGTTGCGCGCACTCGCCGAGGAGCGGTTGTTCGAGCTGCAGGACGCGCTGCGCCGGCTGGCCGTGGCCGGCGGCGAGTGGCGCACCGAGGACCGGGCGGAGCTGCTGCGCAAGGTGCGGGGCGGCGAGCTGGTCCTGTTCGACGTGCGCCCGGCCGACGAGTTCGCCCAGGCCCATCTGCCCTTTGCGCGCCCGGCTCGCCGAAATGCCCTGGGACAAACCCTTGGTCGTTTACTGCCGGGGGCCGTACTGCCTGATGTCGGTCGATGCCGTGCGGTTGCTCGATGAACAGGGATTCACCGCGGTGCCGTTGCGCGCGGGTGTGGCGGAATGGGCGGCACTGCCGGGTCGGGCCGGGGATGAACGATTGCTCGACCCCGGCGAGCCTGAGGACTTGGCAAACCGCTGGTGATCCGGTCTGACAAGCGCGCTTGAAGGCAGCGCCTTGCTATCATGGGCGCGGCGCCTTTTTTCGGTCGCGGTGCAGGTCGAGTCCGGGCCGCTAACCGGGGATGGCTAGGTCGAGACCCTGGTGAGGAGTTTGCGGTGGAGCCGTACCTGTTTCGCAACGCTGGGCGTGGGCTGCGATGCCGGGTCGGCACCGCTGTGCCCGGTGGCCCCGGCGGGCGTTGAACCCAGGCCATGGCCGATACCAGTCCCCCGGGCGATCCCATCGGCCACATCGTCGGTGTGCAGGGTCCGGTGGTGGAGATCGCCTGCGAGCGGCTGCCGCCGCTGCGCCAGGCGCTGCTGGCGCGCTTCGATCACCAGGCCTACCTGTTCGAGGTGCACCAGCACCTGGACGCGCACCACCTGCGCGCGGTGACCCTGCACAGCACCGGCGGGCTCAAGCGCGGCATGGCGGTGTACGACACCGGCGCGCCGCTGCACGTGCCGGTGTCGGCCGATTGCCTGGGGCGGGTGCTGAACGCCTTCGGCGAGCCCCAGGACGGCGGCCCGCCGCTGGCCGGCGGCGCCTTTCGCAACGTGCACCAGCCGCCGCCGGCGCTGCGCGAGGCGCGCGGCGTGAGCGCGGTGCTGCCCACCGGCATCAAGGTGATCGATCTGTTGTGCCCGTTCTTTCGCGGCGGCAAGACCGGGCTGTTCGGTGGCGCCGGGGTCGGCAAGACGGTGCTGATCATGGAGTTCATGCACGCCATCCAGGCGGTGCACCGGGGCCTGTCGGTGTTCGCCGG
>PKCW01000252.1 GCA_002862965.1 Pseudomonadota bacterium | reverse complement strand
CGCCGCACGGCCGGGCTGCTGTGCTGCCATCAGGCGATTGCGGCGCAAGGTGCAGTCACCTTCATGCTGCTGGGCGAATGGGACGCCGCGCTCGATGCCGAGCCGTGGCGCTACCGCTGGCGGCACTGGGAGGCCGGCGCGCTGGGGCAGGCGCTCTACCTCAACGCCGAAGCCGCGGGCCTGCGCGGCACGGGGATCGGCTGCTACTTCGATCCGGCGGTGCACGAGGTGCTGGGGCTGTCGGACCGGCGCCTGCAGAGCTTCTATCACTTCACCATCGGCCGACCGCTGCTCGATGCGCGCATCCAGTCCCTGCCGCCCTACGCACACCTGCAAGGCGACCGGGACCACCGCCTGGGTTTCAGCAGCAGCGGTTGACGCCGCTGGAGAAGCGCTCGTGGTGATGCCGGCGGATGAAGGCGCGCCGGGACAGCGGCGCTTGCCCGGGATGGGCCGCGTGGTGGTGGGCGAGATAGCGCTCATAGGCGTCGTCGCCGCTCCACTGACGGAACAGCGCCCACGCCTGCCGCAGCCGGTCGAGCCCGGGTCTGATCCCGGCCGTCATGCGCGCTCGCCTTGCGCCAGATCGAGGTCCGACGCGGCGGCGCTCTCGCGCAGCGGCAACACCGGCCGCCCCGCCGCCACGCGCCAGACGGTGTAGGCCATGTCGAGCACGATGATCCACAAGAGGGCGGCGAAAAACACCGTGAGCCAGCCGTCGACGTGCAGGTTGAAGATGAGCTGCGGCGCCACGGCCGCCTTCTCGGGCGGCAGGGCGCCGGAGGCGAGACGCTCGGCCAGATCGCGCGCGCCGGCGAAGAAGCCGATGCGCGGATCGGCGCTCAGCACCTTGTAGGCCGCGGCCGTGGTGGTGACGATGATGAGCCACAGCAGCGGCAGCCCCGTCACCCACGCATACCGCAGCCGGCCCGACTTGGCGAGGATGCCGGTAGCGACCGACAGCGCAATGGCCGCCAGCATCTGGTTGGAGATGCCGAACAGCGGCCAGAGGATGTTCACCCCGCCGTTGGGATCGAGCACGCCCATGCGCAGGAAATAGCCCCAGGCGGCCACCACCAGCAAGGAGCTGAGCAGCACCGACGGCGTCCAGGAGGTGCGACCCAGCGGCGCCCAGAGCGTGCCCAGCAGGTCTTGCAGCAGAAAGCGGCCCACGCGCGTACCGGCGTCCAGGGTGGTGAGGATGAACACCGCCTCGAACATGATGGCGAAGTGGTACCAGACTGCCAGCATGCGCTCGCCGAAAGCACTGCTGAAGATGCTGGCCATGCCGACCGCGAGCGAGGGCGCGCCGCCGGTGCGCGAGAACAGCGAGGTTTCGCCCATCTCCCGGGCCAGTTCGGCCATTTGCGCCGCACTGACGGGGTAGCCCCAACCGGTGATGATGGCGGTAGCCTGCACCGGGTCGGTGCCGATGAGGCCGGCCGGGCTGTTGATGGCGAAATAGACGCCGGGATCGAGCATGGTGGCCGCCACCAGCGCCATGATCGCGACGAAGGATTCGAGGATCATGCTGCCGTAGCCGACCAGCGGGACCGGCGCTTCGCTGTCGAGCAGCTTGGGCGTCGTGCCGGAGGCGACCAGCGCGTGGAAGCCCGACACCGCGCCGCAGGCGATGGTGATGAACACGAACGGAAATACGGGCCCGGCGAAGATGGGGCCGCTGCCGTCGATGAAGGGCGTCACCGCCGGCATCTTGAGCGGCGGGTTGAGCACCACCAGCGCGATGGCAAGCAGGAACACCGTGCCGAGCTTGAGGAAGGTGGAAAGGTAATCGCGCGGCGCGAGCAGCAGCCACACCGGCAGGATGGCGGCCGCGAAACCGTAGACCATGATCATCCAGGCCAAGGATGCGCCATCCCAGTCGAACCAGGTCCGCACGCCGGGCAGGGTGTCGATCCAGCCGCCGCCCACGGTGGCAAAAAGCAGCAGCGCCAGCCCGATCAGGGTGCCCTCCAGCACCCGCCCCGGGCGAAGCTGGTGCATGTACAGGCCGATCAGCATGGCGATGGGGATGGTGGCCGCCACCGTCGCGGTGGCCCAGGGGCTGTGCTTCATGGCGTTGACCACGGTCAGGCCCAGCGCCGAGATCAGCACGACCAGGATCATGAAGGTGCCGATCAGGGCGGCGCTGCCGGCGATCGGCCCCAGCTCGTCGCGCGCCATCTGGCCCAGGCCGCGCCCGTCGCGCCGCAGCGAGCAGAACAGGATCACCATGTCCTGCACGCAGCCGCCAAGCACGGCGCCGATCAGGATCCACAGGGTACCGGGCAGGTAGCCGAACTGCGCCGCGAGGGTCGGCCCCACCAGCGGACCGGGGCCGGCGATCGCCGCAAAGTGGTGTCCGAACACCACCCAGCGATGCGTCGGCACGAAGTCCCGGCCGTTGGCGAGCCGCACCGCCGGCGTGGCGCGGCCGGCATCGAGCGCCAGCACACGCGCCGCGATCCAGGCGGCGTAGAAGCGGTAGGCCAGGGCGTAGATGCAGACGGCAGCGACGATCAGCCACAGCGCATCGATGGACTCGCCGCGGTGGAGCGCGATCCCGCCCAGCATGAACGCGCCGAGCACGGCGACCGCGACCCAGAGCAGTGAAGAAAGTCGCAATGACATGGGCATCCCGCCTCGGCGATTCGAACCACAACCCGGCATACGGCGTGCCGTATGCCCTTGATGGTGGGCAAGAATACCGCACTTGAAGGCGGGCGCCGAATGCACGGGATGCACGTTGGGCGGGCGATGCGTTCGTATCGCCCCGCCCTGTCCGGTCGCGCCGCCTTTCGCCGCTCAGCCGCAGCTCACGCCCGTACCGCGCAGGCCGCAGTAGCCGTTGGGGTGATGCGCCAAGTATTGCTGGTGCTCGGCTTCGGCGAAGTAGAAAGGACCATCGGGCGCGATCTCGGTGGTCATGGCCGGAAAACCGGCAGCGGCGAGTCGTTTCTGGTAGGCATCACGGCTGGCCTGCGCCTGGTCGCGCTGAGCCGGGTCGGTCGGCTGGATCAGCGAGCGGTATTGCGTGCCGACATCGTTGCCCTGACGCATCCCCTGGGTGGGATCGTGCGCCTCCCAGAAAATCCGGAGCAGGTCCTTGTAACCGACTTCCGCCGGATCGAACACGACCTGCACCACCTCGGCGTGGCCGGTCCGCCCGCTGCAGACCTCCTCATAGGTCGGGTTGGGCGTCAGGCCGCCGGCATAACCCACGGCCGTCACGTACACGCCGGGGCGGGTCCAGTACAGGCGCTCGGCGCCCCAGAAACAGCCCATGCCGAAACGGGCGACGGCCATGCCCGACGGATAGGGCGGCGCAAGCGGCGTATCGAGCACGGCATGCCGCGGCGGAAGGGGCAGCGCCTGCTCGCGACCGGGCAGCGCCTCCATGGCGTTGGGCAGACGCGACTTGTAGGGATGAAAGAACGGCATGGCAGGGCTCCTGCGCGAGGGATATGACATCAGACAGCGGAAATCGGATCAGGTGCCGCCCTTGGTCATGCCCGGTTCACCGAAGCCAACAAAAAACCCAGGTTGGGGTTACCCAACCTGGGTTGCGTGAGCCAGACATGGCTGAAAGCAAAGTTCTCGTGTGCACTGAACAACCGACTGATGACCGCCCGCCGGGCATCCTGCCATCCGATCCCCTCGTCCCTGACCGGAGGGGGTCATCAATCCGCATCGGCCTCCTGGCCTACGGCAATCTCCCTGACTGCCGATCCGGTGTACGTCCCTGACTCTTCCATGATCGGCGGCATCCTGCCACCATTCATCCTTGATCAGGCCAATCCTTTGGCCCCGTGGCGTCCGTGCCACTTGTCTCCGGATGGGTCCATCTTCCGCCACTGGTGTGACGAAAACAGTCAGACAATGCCAAAATTCGGTGTAAGCATTTTCTTAATACCGAGTATTGGCCGTATCATGGTCTCGTTCCGCGGCCGGGAAGCGTCATGATCGGTTTGCTGCAGCGGACGCGCCGCGCCTGGGTGGAGATCGACGGCGCACCCGTCGCCCGCATCGGCAGGGGCGTGGTCGCGCTGATCGGGATCGAGCGCCTCGATACGCCGGCGATCGCCCACCGCCTGCTGGAACGCATGCTGGACTATCGGATGTTCCCGGATGCCGAGCGCCGCATGAATCTAAGCCTGCGCGATGTCGAAGGTGAGTTGCTGCTGGTCCCGCAGTTCACCCTGGCCGCCGACACCCGCAAGGGCAACCGCCCCGGCTTTTCACCCGCCATGCCGCCCGACGAGGCGCAACTGCTGTACGCCGAGCTGCTTGCCCAGGCGGCGCAACTCCACGATCGTGTACAAAGCGGCGTCTTCGGCGCCGACATGCAGGTAAGCCTCACCAACGACGGCCCGGTCACCTTCTGGCTGCGGGTCGAACACCCTTAGACCGCCCGCCGGCCTCATCCGCGACCCGGTCGGCCCGATTACGGCGGCTGCGCACGTCAAGTGGGCTGCCGCTTGGCCGATGTGAGCACGGCACGATCGGGGGAGGAGCCCGCACCGGGCCACCCCGGGCATGCCACCGAGGCACACGAGGCCAGCCGCATGGATATCGTCGAGTCACCTGGGCCGGAACGACGCATCTCGCGCGAGTGGCCCCTGTTCGAGGACCGCTTGGCGGGCGTGCTGGCGACCCTGCGGGAAGACCAGTTTCTCATCCTCCCGGTCAAGCAATCCGCTCGCTTCATCCAGTTCGCGGGTCAAGGCGCCTTCGGCATGCGCGCGGAATTGAGCAGCAACGCTTACCTGCCCGCTGCGGATCGACTCTCCGAGGTCCAAATCCGCAAACTGATCGACCACGGCTGGACGGCGCCCACCGCGCCGCCTGCGGTGTCCACGCCGGAACGGGATCCCGACGGATCCCCCAATTTCATCATCGACTTTCCCTGCCCGGTCGTAGCGGAGCGGATCGCTGCCCACGCCGTGCGGGCTCTCATCGACGTTCTCGGCCTGCCGCACCCCGGCTTTCTCGAATATCTGGCGTTCGACACCGACGGCAATGCCCTGGTCTTCAGTGCGCTGGGCATCAGGCATGCACCGCGGCCGGACCGCCAGACAGGCGAGGAACGTGCCGCCCTGCTCTTGGCGACGGTGTCGCGGATCACGGGGCTCGGGGATCTGGGCTACGACGCCGACATCGGCATCCGCTTCGGCAGTGTGTCCGTCTTTATCAGCCTGCTCGACAACCCGGTCTCGGTCCGCCTTTTTGCGCCTTTGGTCACCGGGGTCCAGGCGACAGCCGAACTGTACGCGTATCTGAACGAGGTCAATGCAGGCACCAGCCACATGCATGTCTTCCACCGGCACGACGTCATCGCGGCGGTTTCGGTTTTCCCCATTTTCCCATCGGACGATGAAGCCTTCGCTGGCGCCCTGCAGCGCTTCTGCGAGATTGCGGACGGGCTCGATGACCTGCTCGCCGCCCAGTTCGATGGCCATTCGTCGCGCGTCGGGGGCGAATCCCGCACGGTCCACTGAGGCAGCGTCATGCATTACGACATCATCGGCGATCTCCACGGCCACGCCGACGCGCTGGAGTCTCTGCTGCGGAAAATGGACTACGTTCATTCGAACGGCACCTGGCGCCACAGCGAACGAACGGCCGTTTTCGTGGGCGACTTCATCGACCGCGGGCCGCAGCAGCAGCGCACCGTCGAACAGGTATGCGCCACGTGGAATCCGGCGCCGCGCTGGCCGTGATGGGCAACCACGAACTCAATGCCATCGCCTGGCATACGCCGCATCCCGATCGCCCC
>PKCW01000173.1 GCA_002862965.1 Pseudomonadota bacterium | reverse complement strand
CGGCGGTCTCTCCAGGCGGATCGAGGGAAACGAGCGCGCGGGCGCGGATCAGGCCGGCCAGCGTGGCCGGCAGATCGAGGTGCAGCCCCGCCTCGTGCACGGCCGCGATGGCGGCGGCGAGCGGTAGCCCTTCGAGCAGGGCGGCAGCGAATGCACCCGCGGCGGGGTCGACCGGGATCACCACCACTTCCAGGTCCGGGCGCACGATCCAGGCGCTCTCGCCCTGATCCGGATCGAGCGCGGCCAGCTCCCCGGCGCCCTGATGCGCCGCCCAGATCGAGACGGCGGCGTAGTCGGAGCGCAGCACGGCGAACGAGGGATGCAGGCGCAGACGCCAGCCGGCGAGGTCCGGCTGCTCGGCCAAGAGGGCCGCGATGCGCTCGGCGGCCAGCAGCTCGGCATCGGCAGCGTGCAGCGCCACCAGGCGCAGCCACTCCAGGCGCGCGACATCCGGCAGGTAGGGCAGCGTCCGGGCCGGGACGAAGCCCGCGATGAAATCGGCAAACCCGCCGCCGTACTCGGCCATGACCGGGCTCTGCGGCGGCTGCGCGCGCACGAAGCACTGGCCCATGGCGCGGAAGAACGCCTCGCCGACCAGTTCGCGCGTGACCGGAAAGGCGTCGGTCAGCACGCCCAGCAGCGAGACCATGACGTTGTTGCGGTAGACCGCGAGACGCGCGGTCGGGTCCGAGCCGTTCCAGGTGCGCAGATCGGCCGGCGGCAGCCGCTCGGGATCGAGCAGCGCGCGGGCGAAGTCGGCCTGATCGATCATGCGGACGCCGTCTCGACCGGATGGGCGGCGCCCGCGAGGATGCGCTGGGCCTGGCGCGCCTCCGCCAGCAGCACCTCGAGCGCCGGGATGTCGTTGTCCCGCTCGATCAGCGTGGGCATGGGGCCGAGCCGCGCGATGGCCTGGGCGTAAAGATCCCAGACGGCGGTCGCGACCGGCGCGCCGTGGTGGTCGATGAGGAGCGGATCACCCGCGGCATCGACCTCCACGGCGTGGCCGGCGAGGTGGATTTCGCCCACGGCGTGCAAGGGCAGCGCGGCGAGTTCCGCCAACGGATCGCGGTCGTGATTGACGCAGGACACGTAGAGGTTGTTCACGTCGAGCAACAGGCCGCAGCCGGTGCGGCGGATGACCTCGGTGAGGAACGCCGCCTCGGGCAGGGTCGAGGCACGGCTTTCAAGATAGGTGGCCGGGTTTTCCAGCAGCATGCGCCGGCCCAGGCGCCGCTGGACGTGGTCGACGTGATCGCAGACCCGCGCCAGCGTGTCGGCGTCGTAGACCACCGGCAGCAAATCGTTCAGGCACACCGGCCCGTGGCGCGACCAGGCGAGGTGTTCGGAGAAAAGTTCGGGCTCGTAGCGCGTGAGCAGCGTCGCCAGACGCGCCAGATGCGCAGGATCGAGGTCGCCGCCGCCGATCGACAGCCCGACCCCGTGCACCGACAGGGCGTAGTGCTGGCGGATGCGGCCGAGATAATGGTGAAACGGGCCGCCCGCGCTCAGGTAGTTCTCGGCGTGGATCTCGAAGAACTCGAGCGGCGGCAATTGGCCGAGAATCTGCGCGAAATGCTGGGGTTTCAGCCCCAATCCGGTGCGGCAGGCGGAAGCCGCGCGCCATGAAGGACCGTGGTGGGAAGAGACCGTCATGGATGTGCTCCGCCTGCCTGCCGATGCGTCAGACAGTATTACTTTTCGGTAAATGCAGCGAGTTGACCCTTGCCCGTCGGCGAGGTGGGCGAGTCCATCGAGACACAGGTCCCGGCGGGGACGGATTTCCAGGCGTTGCCCTGATGGTCCTTGACGGCGGTTCCGGCGCAGGTCGTGCCCGGTCCGGCCGCGCAGTCGTTCTTGCCTTTCAGCGCTACGCCGTAACATTTCTCCTTGTCGGCCGCGCCGGCCACGGCCGGGGTGGCGGTCAGGGTCACGGCCAGACCGAACGCGGCAGCCAGGCCAGCGCCGGCGAGGGTCATCGATGAGGCTTTGCGGGTCATGGGTTCATTCCTCTTGAAGGGGATGGATGAAACGCGGCAAGCGGCCGCAGACGCTGCGACCGGCGATGAGGGCGAGCGCGCCGATCTTCGGGTCGCGTTCGAGTAGTCGTGGCGCCGGGAAATTTCTTACGCCGGGGACAGGAAATTTTCGATGCCGCAATGGTCGAAGAAGGGGTCGGCCTGTCGGCAGTCCCTTGCGGCGTCGCGCAGGCCGACCTTCCGGACGGGCGGGCGGCTCCCAAGCTGTCCTCCCTGGTGCTGCAACTTTGCGACTTTGAGGAGTCCACGATGAGCGACGACAGATCCACCGAGTACACCCCGCCCAGGGTCTGGCAATGGGAGGGGCAGGACGCGGGGCGCTTCACGTCGATCAACCGTCCCGTCGCCGGCCCCACGCATGAGCGTGTGCTACCGGTCGGCCGGCATCCGCACCAGCTCTATTCGCTCGCCACCCCGAACGGCGTGAAGGTGGCCGTGATGTTCGAGGAACTTCTCGAGCGTGGCATCGCCGGGGCCGCGTACGACGCCTGGCCCATCGACATCCTCAAGGGCGATCAATTCTCCAGCGGCTTCGTCGCCGTCAACCCGAATTCCAAGATCCCCGCCCTGCTCGACGTCAGCACGCCGAGCCCCACGCGCGTGTTCGAGTCCGGCGCGATCCTCGTCTATCTCGCGGAGAAGTTCGGCGCCTTCCTGCCCGCTGCCGGCGCCGCACGGGCCGAGTGTCTCTCCTGGCTGTTCTGGCAGGTCGGCAGCGCGCCCTTCCTCAGTGGCGGCTTCGGCCATTTCTATGCCTATGCGCCGGTCAAGCTCGCGTATCCCATCGACCGCTTCGCCATGGAGGTCAAGCGGCAGCTCGACGTGCTCGATCGCAACCTCGCGCAGCGGCGCTACCTCAGCGGCGAGGACTACACCATTGCCGACATGGCCGTCCATGCGTGGTACGGCGCACTGGTGCTCGACAATCTGTACGAGGCGGGCGAGTTTCTGCAGGTGAATGGCTATGCGCATGTGCTGCGCTGGGCCGAGGAAATCGCCGCGCGGCCCGCCGTCCGGCGCGGCCGGCGGGTCAATCGCACCTGGGGGCCCGAGGCGGAGCGTGTGCCCGAGCGCCACGGGCCGGAGGATTTCGGGCGTTGATCGCGCCTCACGCGCGGCGGCCGGTGCGGTCCGATGCGGCTGTTCAGTCTTGGAGGCGGTCGGGTGCTACCCGCCGTCCCCTTGGGTTGCGGGTCCGCGGTGTCGCTTGCCGGCGCGCCTCAAGGGGCGCCGAACAGCCGGGCGTGTTCGATCTTGATGCAGCGGTCCATCACCGCATCCAGCCCCGCTGCGCGCGCCACCCGGTCGGCCTCCAGGTTGGCGATGCCGAGCTGCTGCCACAGGCAGCGCGCCCCGATGGCGACGGCCTCCTGCGCAACCGGCAGCACCTCCTCAGGGCGCCGAAACACGTCGACCATGTCCACCGGATGCGGGATGTCGGCGAGGCGGGCGTAGCAGCGTTCCCCGAGCACCGACTCGAAGCGCGGGTTGACCGGCACGATGCGGTAGCCGTGCTGCTGCAGGTAGCGGGCAACGCCGTGGCTTGGCCGGTTTTCCTTGGCCGACAGGCCCACCACCGCGATGGTGCGGCACTCGGTGAGGATGCGGCGGAGGTCGGTGGTCACGTCGTTCATGAGGGCATCCCCGATGCCAAGGGTTGAGGCCTGCGGCGTGCGGACGCTTCGGTGATCATGGGGCATTGCCCGGGCCGAATTCCGCGTCGACGACAAGGGTGGAATTTTCAAGGTGTCGTGGCAAGCCGTCTCGGGTTGCCGCGGCCGGTCGCGCCGCAGGATTTTCGGAAGCGCGGCATGGCCCCCGGGCGGCCGCAGCGCGACCGGCCGCCTGAACGCACAACGGTCGGGCACGGCGCTTGCGTACCAAGCCTGCGCGGGCCAGCGGCCAACAGGGCGGCGAATGCGGGCACGCGATCCATGCGCCGCGCAGACCGCGCCCCACAGCGCCGGCGCCCAAACGGAGGGTTGAACGATGACACTGCGCACCCTGCTGCTCGATCTGGGCGGCGTCTTCTACCAGGGCGACGACCTCATTCCGGGGGCGCTCGACGCACTGGCCCGGCTGCGTGCCAGCGGTCTGGCGCTGCGCTTCGTCACCAACACCACGCGCCAGAGCCGCGCCGCCCTGCTGCGGGAACTGGCCGGGCGCGGCATCGTCATCGCCGAGGACGAACTGTTCACCCCGGCGGCCGCGGCCCGCGACCTGCTGCTCGCCCGCGGCCTGCGCCCGCTGCTGCTGATCCATCCCGAACTCGCCCCCGATTTTGCCGGTCTCGACAGCGCCCAACCCAACGCCGTGGTGGTGGGCGACGCCGGCGATCATTTCCGCTACGCCACCCTGAACCATGCGTTTCGGCTGGTGCATGGCGGCGCCCCGCTGCTGGCGCTGGGTCGCAACCGCTATTTCCAGGAAGCGGACGGCCTGTCGCTCGACGCCGGCCCCTTCGTCGCCGCGCTCGAGTACGCCGCCGGCGTGGCGGCAGAACTGCTCGGCAAGCCGGCGCCGGCGCTGTTTGCCGCCGCGCTGCGTGCCGCCGCCTGCCCGCCGGGCGCCGCCGTGATGATCGGCGACGATGTCGAAGCCGACGTCAACGGCGCCCTCGTTGCCGGCCTGCGCGGCATCCTGGTCAAGACCGGCAAATACCGGCCCGGCGATGAGGCACGGCTGGCGCCAGGCGGCGCGGTGGCCGACGACATCGGCGCGGCGGTGACCGTGCTGGGCGTTGGCTGAACGGGGAGCGCCAGCCTCTCACCGCCGCCGCTTCAGTCAAGTCATGAACTTGCGTGTCCTGCGGGAACTCGCAGCGGGCTGCGATCCAGCGGCCATCGCCGGCCCTTCCTGATATTCATGGTGATCTCGTGCCGGATCGATCGATCCGCCGAGACTGCTGTCTCTTTGACGCGTGCATCCGCTGGAGACTTCGCTCGACGCTCACCGCATTCAGCGGAAGCGATAAAAGGTCGATAGTTTCGGACGAGGTACCCGTACATCCGGGCCGAAAAGGCGGGTCGATTGCGAGCGTCCTGATGGGAAAAAGAAACAACGCCAAGGTCTTCGGAGATTTGTTCAAGATTGCCGCAATGCTGCCATGGTGGGCCGGGCTCCCGCTGGCTGCCGCAGCTTACGGCGTTGTGCACCACTACGCGGTTGCCGAACTGCCGACCGGCGTAGCGCCGCAGCAAATTAGCCAGTTGATTATCCCCGCAGCGCTCAAGGGCTTGGCCATGTATGGCCAATATATCGTCCCGCTACCCTTCGTGGCCGGCGCAGCGGCGTCATTTCTCGGGCGACGCAAGCGCAGCGGGCTAGTCCGTGCCGTGGCGGCCGATTGCTCCGGTGGGGCCATGCGCGCCATGGACTGGCGGGACTTCGAACGGCTCGTGGGCGAAGCCTTTCGGATGCGCGGCTTTGCAGTGACGGAAACAGGCGGGGTCGCTGACGGAGGCATCGACCTGAAGGTCCGCCGGGGCGGCGAATCCTTTCTCGTACAGTGTAAGCAGTGGCGGGCCGCCGCCGTGTCCGTTGGCGTCGTTCGCGAACTCTATGGCGTCATGTCAGCCGAGGGCGCCACAGGAGGATTCGTGGTCACCTGCGGAAAATTTACGCGCGATGCCCAGTCTTTTGCCCAAGGGCGCAACATCGAGTTGATCGATGGCCCGGCGCTCACTGGGATGATCGAAACGACCCGGAAGGCTAGCGAAGTCTCTCCGCCCAGCCAGCCACATTCCACGCAGGCCGGATCTCCGCCAAAGCCGTCGCAGGTTCC
>PKCW01000073.1 GCA_002862965.1 Pseudomonadota bacterium | reverse complement strand
CGCGTCAAGAACGGTCTGGAGCAGGCCATCTCGCGCGGTGTCGCCTACGCGCCGTATGCGGATCTGGTGTGGTGCGAAACCGGCACGCCGGATCTGGGCTTTGCACGCGAGTTCGCCCAAGCCGTGCTCAAGTCCTGCCCGGGCAAGCTGCTCAGCTACAACTGCTCGCCTTCCTTCAACTGGAAGAAGAACCTGGACGAGAAGACCATCGCCAAGTTCCAGGACGAGCTTTCGGCGCTGGGCTACAAGTACCAGTTCATCACGCTGGCCGGCATCCACATCAACTGGTTCAACACCTTCCAGTTCGCGTACAACTACGCGCGCGGCGAAGGCATGAAGCACTACACGAACATGGTGCAGGAGCCGGAATTCAAGGCGCGCGAGCAGGGTTACACCTTCGTGTCGCATCAGCAGGAAGTGGGCGCCGGCTATTTCGACGACGTCACCACGGTGATCCAGGGCGGTTCCAGCAGCGTCAAGGCACTGACCGGGTCTACCGAGGAAGAACAGTTTCACTGAGACCCGGGATTTCGAGCGGGTCTCGGAATCTTTCGGATGAAGTGAAGCATGCACCCCAGGCGGCTCCGCCTGGGGTTTTTTTATTGCCGCGTGACGGCGCCAGTTTCGGGCGTGCGGAAGGCCGTGGCGAAGCGTGGCGGGCAGCCCCTGCGGGGCGATCTGTGGACTGCGGGGCAGGGGATATCGCGCGGTGGGTGCGGATGTGTCGCGAGGACAGGGAGCGAATCGAATGAAGCGCTATGGGTTGATCGGCCAGGTGTCGATGATGATCTTGTTCGCCGTGATGACGGTGATCATGTGCGTGGTGCTCCTGACTTACGCACTCTATCTGCATTCCGAGCCCCGTCTCGCACGAGACATGCCGTTTCTGACCGGGCTGACCGCCTGGTTTGCGGGAGCGTGGGCGCTGTTCGGCCTCGGAAGCTGGGCCTACTGGGCGCAGCAGCCCTGGCGCTGGCTGTGGTGGTTGCCGCAAGGGGCCGTGCTGTGGGGCTTGTGGGGCATGATTCGCAGCTTGCAGAACGTCGGCTGAGGTGGCGTGGGCCGGGCCGGAGACGCAAATGAAAAGAGCCGGCATCGAGCCGGCTCTATTTCATGTGGCGCAACTGACGTTGGTCAGGAAGCCTTGGACATCCCGGGCATCATGTTGAACGGCACGCGATAGATCTGCATCAGACCGCCGATGGTCATCAGCACGCGGCTCATGCCGACGAAGGAGTCGGGGACGATGATGCGGTGTTCCTGGAACACTTCCATCAACTCTTCGATGACCTCGTCCACGCCCTTCTTTTTCATGTCGCGCATGATCTCGCCGGCGCGCGTCTTGGCCTCCGGCTTGCCGCGCTTGGTGCGGATGAAATACTGCGAGAGGTCCTCAACCGTCTCGGCATCGATGCCGCCGAAACCGCATTCCAGCATGAGTTTGCCGAGGCTTTCCTGCGCCTGCGTCTCGTCCTGTCCCTTGCCCTGATTGAGCATGTAGAGCATGAGACGGGTGTAATTCATGGTCTCTTTCGGCGTCAGGCGGCCGATGACGCCGTAGTCCAGGATCCAGACATTGTTGTCCTGGTCCACCATGAAATTGCCGGGATGGGGATCGGCCTGGAACACACCGAACTTGGTGATCTGCTGCATGTAGCTGTCCTGCACGACGGACAGCAGATCGCGCGCTTCTTCCTTGTTGTTGCGATCGAGGTGGCTCACCAGACGCGTGCCGTCGATCCATTCGGTGACGATGACCTTTTCCTTCGACAGCTCTTCCACCAGCACGGGGATGCGGACCCGGGGGTGGTGCTTCTGCTGCGAGAAGACGCGCATGTTCTCGGCCTCGATGCGGAAATCGAGTTCCTCGGCGGTCATCTTCAGGAGCTGCTCGATCATCTGCTTGATGTCGATCTGCGGCACGCGACTCTTGAGCAGCTCGGCCATCATGCGAAACAGGCCGAAATCCTGATAGAACAGTTCCTTGACGTTCGGCAACTGGACCTTGATGGCCACCAGCCGCCCGTCCTTCGTCTTGGCTTTGTGAACCTGACCGATGGAGGCCGTTGCGGTGGGATTTTCCTCGACCCACTCGAAATGGTTGCGCCAGTCGGCGCCCAGCTGATCTTCCATGACCGGGACGACATCGTGGAACGGCACCGGCTTGGCGTCGTTCTGCAGCTTCTTCAGCGCGTCGATGTATTCGCGCGGCAACATGTCGGGTCGGGCGCTCATGAACTGCGCCAGCTTGACCCAGGTCGCGCCGTTGTGCTTGCAGAGGTTGTAGAGCAGTTCCGCGTTCTGCGGATGAACGGCCTTGAAATAGGGCTTGCGTTCCTTCCAGTCGGACAGATGCTTGGTGCGCGCCCGGACCTTGCGATAGGAGCGGTCGATCTTGTAGACCGTCACGATCGCGTTCACATAGCGGCGGCGTCCTCGCCAGATCTGGCCGAGGTTCCTGAAGCTGAGCCAGCTCCCATCCGTGGAGGGTTCAGTTGTCCGTTGCATGGGGAGAAGTCCTCAAGGAAAAACAGCCTGCGGTCCGGTGGCGCGCGAGGCTGAGGCGATCTCGAACAAAAAATCCTGAATTCAGGATGTTAGGGTATTATTGAGGTTTGATAAAAGCAGGTCAACCTATTAATGGCGCAAATCCTGTGAAGTCGCCTTCAGGTCGTGCCTTTAACCCATTGAATCGACGAACTTTCATTTCCGTGTCCGTTCAGGCTGACAGCAACATCGGCATTCGCTTGCGACCGACGTGTGCGGCCCGCCCTCATTCGACGGACCCGGGGGCCACGATGCCGCGATAGCTCAGCAGCGTGCCATCCTGCCGGTAGAGATCGATCATCGCCTTGCGCAGGTTGACCACGGAGCGCACTTCTTCGATCTGTGCCGACACGAGGTCGCGTTGCGCGCGCGCCAGCAGTGTGGCGGTGGATTTGCCGACCAGAAAGTTCTCGCGTTCGGCCACGTGCGCGGCTTCCTGCAGGAGGCGAGTGGCACGGGTGGCGCCGATCTGCTCCTCGGCGCGCTTGACTTCCGCAAACGCGCTGCGGACGTCGAGTTCCGCCAGTTGCTCCAGATTCTGCAATGCCAGCTCGCGCTGATCCCGCGCGGTCGTGGATTGCAGATGGAGGGCGCGGGCCTGGCGGTTGCGGAGCGGGAAATCGAGCCGCAGGCCGGCGCCCGCATCCCAGAATTCCTCATCGCCGCCATTGCGCAGATTGTCCACGCTGTCACTGAAGGACTCGGCGTATCCGCTGCGCCCCAGGGTGATGAACAGATTGAGCGCCGGCAACAGGCCGTTGCGGGTCTGGACCACCTGCAGGTCGCCGCTGCGCAACTGCATCCGCGCCTCGTTCAGGTCGGGCCTGTTTCGCAGCGCCAGCCGGACATGCTCGTCGACCTTGGCTGCGAACGGGGGCGGCAAGGTGGGCACATCGGCGATCTCGATCGCCCGCTCCCAGCCGTCGGCGCCTTGCGGATTGAGCTGCTGCAGAAAGCGCAAGCGCAGCTTTTCGAAGGCACCGCGGGCATCGATGAGCGCTTGCCGCCGCAAGGCAAGTTCGGCGCGGGGGGCGGGAAGCTGCGTCTGGGCGATCTGGCCGACCTCGACCCGCTGTTCGATTTCGTTGAGCTGCGTTTCGGACAGGCGGACCGAATCTTCGAGAATCTCGAGCTGACGCTTGAGCAGGTAGTAGTCCCAATACAGCGATTCGATCTGACTCACCAGGGTTTGCGCGAATCCGCGCAACTGGTATTGGGTCGCCAGCGTTTCGGCTTCGGCTTGCTGGATGCGAGCGAGATTCGCCGATGGACTGCCGCCCTTGAGCAGCGCCTGACTCAGCGTCAGCCCGATGCGGGTCTGGTTCTGCGCGTCACGGGCGCTGCCTTGGAGGTCTTCCAGGATGAGGCGCTCGATGGTGTCGCTCTGGCTCTTGATGCGCTCATTGGATGCGGCGACCTCGACCTGTGTGCCGGTGACGAAGCGCTTGGCGGCGCCCACCTTGACTTCGCTGCGTTCGCCGTCGATGACGCTGCCCTGATCCGATTCGGTCACCTCCACGAGGTTTCGGTCACGGTTGCGCCGGAATGGGCTGGGCAGTGCCACGCGCGGATTGATGTCGAGATTCTCCGGGATCGTGCCCACCCCGGGGAAGAAGAATTCGGACTTCTCGCGCCCCAATGAGCCCTGGGCAAAGAGGCTGGTGTCATAGCGCGCGCGCTCGATGTCCTCGAAGGCGCCGCGCAGCACGGGCGCAAGCACCTGGATGTTGAGCAGCTTGTTGTTCTGCAGCGCCAGCAGCACCGCTTCCTCGCGCGTGATGCGCAGCGGCCCCGCCGTTTGTGTCGGCGCCTGTCCGTCGCCTTTGATCTGATTGAGCCCCGGCTTGGCACTGCGGATCACCCGCTCCTGCAGGGGCGTCGGGCCGGGTTGCGACTGGGGCGCGGGTGCTGCGGGCAGGTCCGCCTGCGCCGGCATCACCAGGGCAAGCAGGACCGCGCCGAGTGAGCGCTGGCGGAAGAGACGGCGATTCATCGCGGGGCATCCTTGCGGTGGAACAGGGTGTAGACCACGGGCACCACGAACAGGGTGATGAAGGTCGAACTGATCAGGCCGCCGATCAGGGAGCGCGCCATGCTTTGCTGGATCTGCGCGCCTTCGCCCTGCGCCACGGCAAGCGGAATGAGCCCGAGGATCGTCGTAAGTGCGGTCATCAGGATGGGTCGCAGGCGTGTGCGCCCGGCCTCGAGCAGCGCATCGCGCAGTGCCAGATGGCGTTCATAGCGCAGGTAGTTCGCCTGATCCACGAGCAGGATGGCGTTGTTCACCACCACGCCGATCAGGATCACCACCCCGATCAGCGACACGACGTTGTAGCTGGTGCCGGTGAGCAACAGCATCAGATTCACGCCGATGATGGCCAGCGGCACCGAAAACATGACCACCAGAGGGTCCCGCAGCGATTCGTAGAGCATGGCCATGATCACGTACACCAGAATGACGCCCAGCAACATCACCATGGCGAGATCCTTGAACGCGTCGCGCAACTGCTCGTATTCGCCCGCGAAGACCACCTGATACCCGGCCGGCATGGGGATGGTCGCGATGGCCTGGCGGATGCTGTCGACGACGGTGCCGAGGTCCGCGTCGAGGATGTTGGCGGATACCGTCACGGTTCTTTGCTGTTCGTTGCGCTGGATCTTGACCGGGCTCGTTCCCGGCTCGGCGGTGACGACGTTGCGCAGGGTGATCTGCTGGCCCTGCCCGTTCAGCAGGTTCAGGTCGAGGACGTCGTCGAGGGTGAAGTGGCGGGCATCCTTGAGCTTGACGATGATGCTCGCTTCGTCGCCCTGCTCGGAGTAGCGGCTGGCGATGGTCCCTCCCAGCCCGATTTCGAGGGTGCGCGCGATCTGCGCCACGCTCAGCCCGAGATCATGCGCTTTTTGCCGATCGATGCGGATTTCCTGCATCGGGACGCCTTCACGCTCGGAGCGGCGCACATCGGTGATGAACGGCAGTTTTTCCATGGCATCGGCGATGGCGTCGGCGAGATCATGGAGCGTCCTGAGATCGTAGCCGCGCACTTCGAGCTGGATGGCTTCGCCGCCGCCGATCATCTGCAGCATGATGTCCTGCGGCGCGCGTGAGCGCAGCGTGCCGCCGGGGAAGTGAGCCAGTTCCTGGCGCAGCACTTCGGCGATTTCGTTGCTCGAGCGCTGCCGATCCTCGACCGGCACCAGCGCGGCGATCAGTTCGCCGGTGGAGGTCGCCTCGGGCTTGAACAGCGTCGGACCGATCGACACCACCATGTGCTTGAGTTCGG
>PKCW01000165.1 GCA_002862965.1 Pseudomonadota bacterium | reverse complement strand
TCATGTCGATCGAGAACCACACCCTGATCCTCGAGTTCCCCGAACTGCGCGACAGAATCCACGCCCTGAAGGTCAGCGACCATCACTTCGCCCGCCGGTTCGAGGAATACAACGATCTCGATCGGCAGATCCGCCGGCTCGAGGACGAGGGCAGCCCCAAGGCCGACGAAACCATGGAAAACCTCAAGAAAACCCGGCTGTCGCTCAAGGATGAGCTTTACCGGCTGCTGAGCGCTTGACCGAACGGAGCGCCCGTACCGGGCGCTTCGCATGCGAGAGCCCGCCGCAAGAGGATGCCCCGGAATGAAACCGACGCTCGCCTACGGCCTTGCGCTGGTGGTTTTTCTGGTCCTCGACGGGCTGTGGCTGGGCTACATCGCGAAGGATCTTTACCTGTCGCGGATGGGCCCGATCATGCGGGAACGTCCCGTCGTGAGCGTCGCGGCGCTGTTCTACATGGCCTATGTCGCCGGGCTCGTGTACTTCGTCATCGCCCCCGCGCTACCCACCGGCGACTGGCGAGGCGCCGCTCTGAACGGTGCCCTGTTCGGTTTTTTTGCCTATCTCACCTACGACGCGACGGCCTATGCGGTCATCCGCGGGTTCGATCCCGTGCTGGCGATCATCGACGTGGCCTGGGGCAGCGCGCTGGGGGCCGCCGCCAGTACGGTGACGGTGCTGGCCCTGCGCACTGCCCAAACGACATGAGCCCGGGAAACGACTCAGAAACGAAGTGATTCGCCGATACCATGGCAAGGCGCCGCCCGGCTTTCACATCCGTCACCGAGGGCTTTTCATGTCCGCAGCATCTCATCTGCATCCCATCCGCTTCGCGAATGAGTCGGCTCGCTATCGCACCGACTGGAACGGGACCGCTTTGCAGGGTCATTACCTGATCGAGACGCGACGCAAGCCGAATCCGCCCGAGGGCAGTGTTCCCGTGGTGCTCATTCCCGGCGGCTTCGATCCGGTGCGGGGCAGCTTCGGCGACGGGCTCATCGAAGGCTTGCTCGCGCACCCGCGGGTCAGCGCGGTCTATGAAGCCCACTACGAACACCAGGGTCGCGGCGGCTACGTCGACATCGCGTCGGTCCTGCACGACTTGCGGTTGATGCTGGCCGACTCCGCTCAGCGGCCGTTGCTGGTGGGCATGAGCCTGAGCACGTTTTCCTTGAGCTGTGCGCTGCATGCCACCCTGGCGGCGGGCGAGACGCCGTCGGCCACCGGGATCGTGCTGATCGGACCCTACCTGGCGGGGTATGAGACGCTGCTGGCGAGAGCCCTGGGGCCGTTCTACCGGCGCGAGAAAATGCGGGAGCGCATCTTCAAGCACTGCGGACACCCCTACCTGTTCGACAACAGCGACCGGCTGCTGGCTTGGTGGGCGCAGCGCCCGGCCTTCCATCGTTTTCTGCAGGAAGGCGATTTCGCCGACTTCGCGCAACGGCAGACCGTCGGCATGAATCTCGTCTACTTCCGTCTGGATACGCTGTCCCGACGCGGCCGCCGACTGTTCCAGCAGGTGTTCAACGGCCAGACCCACCCGGAGGTCATCCCGGGCCACCACCGCGCCCTGCGCTATCTCACGGCGGCCGATCCGATCCTGTTGCGGGCCTGCGCACACCATCTTCAGCGGGAGCCGGCCGCCGCACCAGTGGCGCGTTTCATTGCCGCCCGCCCGTGATCCGGCCGCTCAGGCCCGTTCGGCGCGCGGCGTGATCCAGCGTCGATCCGCGAAGCGCAACAGCAGGCTGAGGACGATGCCGGCCAGCATGGGCGTCAGCAGCTCCGGGCTATACCAGTGCAACTGCTCGGGATGGTGGGCGAGCTTGTCGATCACGGCATCGCCCAGCCAGGCGTAGAGGACGATCTTCGGCAGCGAGCCCAGCAAGGTACCGAGCGTCAGATCCCGCAAACGCAGGTTCATGACGGCGAGAAACCAGTTCACCGGCGGCAATGCGAAGAACAACAGCCGCAGGTGGATGACGCTGATCAGGCCGCGATTGCCGAAGTGTCGCTCCACCGGATGCATGGCCCGTCCGAAGATGCGCATGATCGTCGCCCGGCCCAGATGGCGCCCGATCAGATAGATCAGGACACTGGCGAGGTTGAGGGTGATGATCCCCATCACGATCCCGCCCAGCGCGCCATAGAGCGCCGCCGCCGCCAGGACCACGAGGACGCAGGGCACGTTGAGGACGATCACGGCCGTGCCGGCCAGTGCGAATTCCGCCATTCCCCAGAGGCCGGCGTTCGCCTGCCACAGGCGCAGCGCCGCCAGATGCGCGCCGATCTGCTGGCGATCGGCGAGGCGACCCAGATCCAGGGCGTGATACCCGTAGGCCAGCGCCACCAGCACCAGCAGCACCAGCGCCACACGCAGCCACCTCCCGCGACCGGACTCACCAGCCGGTAACGCTGTCTTCACGCTCATTGCACCCCCAGGGTGATCGTGCCGGGCAGTTGAAAATCGATCCGATGCAGCTCCGGGTGCAGGTCCAGCATCCGCTGGACGGTGGCCTGCTGCGCCGCGTTCATGGATGACCCGCCCGTGCTGGCCAGCACGGAGCCTTCCTGCGCATTGCGCGACAAGGTCCGCGTCATGCGCGCCTGAGCCAGTTCGTCGGCCGGAGGCAATCCCAGCGCCTCAAGCGTAGCGGGCATGATCGACACCCCGCCCGCCCGCAGATCCTCGTACCGGATGACGGCATCGAAAAACGCTTCCGCCCCCCGTTGCAAGGCCAGGGCGTGATGCATCTTGGACATCCATGCGATCGTCAGGAAGGCCGCCAGGTCCTCCGGGATCTGTTTGCGGTAGTGCGGATCCTTGTACAACGGCGCCAACGCGCCCGGATTGCGCATCATGGGATTCATCAGCGCCACCAGTCGCAGCACCAGGGTTTCCAGCCGCACCTTGCGTGCCAGACGCATGACGGGCACGCGCAGCAGCATGGCAAAAAACGAATCGACGGTGTCGATGGCATTGCGATACAGGAACAGGTTGCGTGCGTCGGGCAGGTCACGGGCGAGGAGGTCCGCCGCGAACACGGCCATGCCGCGCAGCTTGATCACCACCGATTGCGCGGCCGGGTGGGTTTCGCGCAATTGCGCGACCAGCAGGCGAGTACAGGCGGCCGTGACGGCGCCAAGCCGCGCCTCGGCGGCCGGGCTTGCCCCATCGCGCAACAGGACGAGCTGGCTGTAGAAATCCGGTTCCGACACCGACACCGTCGCCGCGGCATCGCCCAGCAGCCGGCACAGCAGGGTCGAACCGCACCGACCCGTGCTGTGGAGGAACACGACCGGCGTGTCGCGCCAGCCTGCGGACGTCTCTTCGGCGAGCGCCACCACCCCCGCGTAGGGCACTGCATAAAGCATGCCGGCGTGGCGACGCTGCGCCTCGTAGAAGAAGGGATGATCCTCGGTCAGATCGATCGGCTCGCGGGTCTCGACAAAGACGACCCGCTCTTTGGTGGCGTCGAAGCAATAGGGGGTCAGGCGGCTCGACGCGCGCGCCCACACCTGCCGGAAGTCGATGGTACCGGCAGGGCGTGTCTTGAAGTCGCCGATGTCGACGAAGCCGTCGAGCAGGTTGCGGCGCTTGGGTCGCAGTACCTGCAACGCCTGGCTCGAGATCGGTTCCGCCCCGGTCCCGGAATCGGCCCGCTGCTGCAGGGCCGGTCGATCAAGCTGTTCGCCGTCGCTCATGTGCCGTGTCCGCTTCAAGAAATAGGGAGTGCTGCCCGCTTGGTTGTCGACCGATCGGCCGATCTTCTCAAGACCCACCTGAAACCTGTGCCGATCCGATCGTCACGGGGGACATTCGGCGGTTCGAACCACCGCCACCCCGGCAAAGCGGGGCGCCTCGACCGCGCGAACCCTCAGATAGGCCCGCTGCCGCTCCCGGTAACGGGGCTCGATCCGGGCCTCGACGCCCAGACTCCTCAATTCCGCCATGCGTCGCAGCGCGCCGCCCGCCTCCGCGTAGACCCCGAGCGACAGCCCGTTGCGCATCATGCCACTGGTCACCACCGCCAGATCCTGGACACCCAAATCGCGCAAGCGCCGTTCCTCCTCGCGCGCTGCCGCGAGCGTGGGCCGGGGCGGGAGGTAAATCCAGTCGGCCACCTTGTCGCGCTGCACCTCCTGCGCGACGGCGGCAGTGAATTCCGGCGCTGCGAAACGCGTTTTCGCGGCGCGCAACGCGATCTCGTCCAGGGGACCGATCCGCCAGCACCGGACCGGCGACGGGTCGGCCGGCGCAGGCGCTTCCTCTCCGGCGGCGACCGCGGGGCTTTCGGTCTGTGCCGAGGCGGTCATCGGCGGCGCAGCGGTGTTCGCGACGAGCGGCTGCAGCGCCGCGACGGGCCGCTCGGAGCCTCGCGGTTCCCGCGAGCGCAACTGCCAGACGCCGAGCAATAGCGCGCCCAAGACCAGACTCAACACCACCATGCGCAGGACACTAGTCATCGGCGATCACCGCCAGCCCCCGGAGCACCAGATCGGGCTCGATCCGGCTCGCGAAGGGCAACAGCGGCTGCGCCCAGGACGCATCGCCGCCGGTCAGCAGCAGCGCCACATCGGCGCCCAGGCGCGCCCGCGCCACTTCCGCAATGCGCGCGCAGCAACCGATCAGGCTGTGGGTCACGCCCCAGGCGACGCAGTCATCGGTCGTGCGACCCACACCCTCCTCGCCGTCCTCGACCTCCGGTGCCGGCGCGTCCGTGACGACCTGCGCCGTGCCGGCGCGCAGGCTGCGCCGGAGCAACTGCCGTCCCGGCGCGATGATGCCGCCCAGGTGCCGGCCTTGCGCATCCAGCAGATCGCCGGTCAGCGCCGTACCCAGACCGAGGATGCAGACCGGGCCTGAGCCGAGCGATCGCGCGCCCACCAGCGCCGCCCAGCGATCGGCGCCCAGCCGCTGCGGTTCGGCATAGGCCGTACGCACGCCGAAGCCCGCGGGCTGAGAGGCGATCGGGTGTACCGGCGCGCCCCACGACCGGCTCACGGTCTGCGCCACGGCCTCGGTCCGCGCTGGACCGGCCACGCTGCACAGCCAGACCGCTTCCGGCGGCTGCGCCAGCGGCCATCGATCCACGATCGACCCGGCCCCGTACGGCACCGCGCCGCGTGCGATGAAATCCGGCGCGCCCGGCGCGTGCGCAGCCCATTTCATCCGGCTATTGCCCAGATCCAGCAACAGCCTCATCGGCCGAGCTCCCGCACGCTCACCTCGCCGGACCAGTACGGCCGGATGCCCGCAGCGTCTTCGAGCAGCAAGGCGCCACGTTCGCTGACGCCCCGCGCGATGCCTTCCAGCCAGTCCCCGCGCTGTTCCACCCGGACCCGCCGGCCGGCCAGCACGTCGATACGGCGAAACGCCGCGAGGAACGGCGCCAGCCCCTCCTCCGCAAAGCGATCCAGCCCGGGGATCAAGGCGCCGATGAGGGCCGCGGCGACGCGGTTGCGGTGGGGTCGGGCGCCTCCCAGGATGCGGCCGAGATCCGTCCAGGGTTGGTCGATCAGGCCCGCGGGCGGGTCGGGAAGCTGCACATTGACCCCGACGCCCACCACGACATCGCAGGGCCCGCCCGCCTCGCCCCGCAATTCGATCAACACGCCGCCGAGCTTGCGCCCCTGCCAGAGAAGATCGTTGGGCCATTTCAGACCGATGTCCGGGGCGCCCAGCCGCTGCAAGGCCTGCGCCGCCATCACGCCGACGGCCAGACCCAAACCGGCGAAGTCGGCGGGCAGCGCGGCAAAGCCATAACCGATCGACAGGGGGATCTGGGCGCCCAGAGGCGATTGCCAGGCGCGGCCGCGGCGACCCCGCCCCGCCCAC
>PKCW01000115.1 GCA_002862965.1 Pseudomonadota bacterium | reverse complement strand
TGCCCGCGCACTGCTCGACGCGGCGACCTTTGGCGATGGGCGCGTGACAGCCGGCGCGCTGGCCGCCGCGGCGAAGCAGAACCTCCAGCTTCCCGCCGATACGCCCGCCACCCGCGCCCTGCAAGCCATGATCGGCGCCGCGCTGGAGGCGAGCGTGGAGTTCGTCGGTGCCGCGCTGCCACGGCACATCCACCCGGCGCTGATTAACCGCTACCTGCCCGGCATGGCCTTCGGCGCGCACGTCGACAACGCGATCCGCTTCGACGGCAGCGCCCTGCTGCGCGCCGATCTCGCGGCCACGCTCTTCCTGAACGCGCCGGAGGACTACGACGGCGGCGCGCTCGCCATCGACGACAGCTACGGCGCGCGTCTGGTCAAGGGGCAGCCCGGCGATCTGGTCGTCTATCCGGCGAGCAGCATCCACGCGGTGCAGCCGGTCACACGCGGCCAGCGCGACGTGGCCATCCTGTGGATCCAGAGCCTGGTGCGCGAGGCCGGCCAGCGTCGCGCGCTGTACGATCTGGACCGCGCCATCCGCTCCCTGCGCGAACGAGCGCCGGAGAGTCCGGAGATCCTCGCCCTGACCGGCGTCTATCACAATCTGCTGCGCGCGGCGGCGGAACTGTAGGGGCGCTCGTCGGCGGCGGACCCACCCGCATCAAGCAAGCGGCGGTGCGCTGCATGCGACATTTGAGGTGGGGACGTAAGGGCGCGGGGGTCGGCATGATCGCCGGACCGGGCGTTACCGGTCTCGACGCAGGGACCGGTCAGGCGGGCAGGCAGGGGATGCCGGCGCGCCGGGCGTAGGCTTCGAGCGTGTTCTGCAGCAGCATGGCGACCGTCATCGGTCCCACGCCGCCCGGCACGGGCGTCAGCCAGCCCGCGCGTGCGGCGGCCTCCGGCGCCACGTCGCCCGCCAGCGAGCCGTCGGCCAGTCGGTTGATGCCGACGTCGATCACGATCGCGCCGGGCTGGATCCAGCCACCGGGGATGAGTCCCGGTTTGCCGACGGCCGCGATCACGATTTCCGCCGCACCGACTTCGGCCGCCAGATTGCGCGTGAAGCGGTGACAGACGGTCACGGTGGCGCCGGCCAGCAGCAGTTCCAGCGCCATCGGGCGCCCGACGATGTTCGAGGCGCCCACGATGACGGCGCGGCGGCCGCGCAGATCGAGCCCGGTGCGCTCCAGCAGCCGCATGATGCCGTAGGGCGTGCAGGGCCGCAGCAAGGGCAGGCGCAGGGCGAGCCGGCCCATGTTGTAGGGATGGAAGCCGTCGACGTCCTTGGCGGGATCGATGCCCTCGATGATGGCTTCGCTGTCGATGTGGCCCGGCAGCGGCAACTGCACCAGAATCCCGTCGATGGCCGGGTCGGCATTGAGCGCCGCGATCAGGGCCATCAGCTCCACCTGTGAGATGTCCGCCGGCAAGGCGTGATGGTGGGAGGCGAAACCGGCGGCTTCGCAGGCCGCGCGCTTGTTGCGCACATAGATCGCCGAGGCCGGGTCCTCGCCGACCAGCACCACGGCCAGACCCGGCGTGCGGCGGCCCTCGCTGCGCCAGCGCGCCACCTGCGCCGCGACGCGGCTGCGGACTTCCAGAGACAGGGCGCGGCCGTCGAGGGTGCGGGCGCTCATGCGGATGAACCCGACGGGGGCATGGACGAGACGGCGGACGGCATGGAACCCGAACCGGCAGGGAAGATCGGGCCGCGATTCTCGCATGCCGACAAAACCTGCGGCAAGCCCGGCCCCTTGGCAGCGAGGGACGGGATGGATAAGATGACCGTTCAGGATCTGCTGTTTTCGGCAGCAGCGGATCGCCCCCACGATCACACGCCGAGTTCGACGAGGGAGACACCATGCGCTGGACCAAGCCTGCTTTCGAAGACCTCCGGTTGGGCTTCGAAGTGACGATGTACATCTTCAACCGCTGAAGCCAGTTTCCGGTTTCACGCAAGGCCCGGCCCCACCGCCGGGCCTTGTCGTTTCAGGCAAGGGCGCAGGAGCCATCACCGATGCGGATTCATGTGCTGGGATCGGGCGCCGGCGGCGGCTTTCCGCAGTGGAACTGCCACTGCACCTATTGCGCCGGCGTGCGCGCCGGGACGCTCCGCGCGCAACCGCGCACCCAGTCGTCGATCACGGTGAGCGCCGACGGCGAGCGTTGGGTGCTGATCAACGCATCCCCCGACATTCGCGCCCAGATCGAAGCTTTCCCCCCGCTGCGGCCGGGCCGGGCGGTGCGCGACACCGGCATCGCGGCGGTCCTCCTGGTGGATGCCCAGATCGACCACGCCACGGGCCTCTTGATGCTGCGCGAGGGGCCGCGCCTCGCCCTCTACACCACGCCCGCGGTGCATCAGGACCTAACCACGGGCTTCCCGGTCATTCCCATGCTCGGCCATTACTGCGGCGTCGACTGGCATCCCGTCGTGCCCGACGGCGCGCCGTTCGAGATGGCGCAGGCACCGGGGCTGCGCTTCCAGGCCTTTGCCCTGTCGAGCAAGGCGCCGCCGTATTCGCCGCATCGCCACGACCCGCATCCGGGCGACAACATCGGCCTGCTCATCACCGATCCGGCCACCGGCGGGCAGCTGTTCTACGCGCCGGGGCTGGGCGCGTTCGAGCCGCACCTCGCCGCGCCCATGCGCGATGCCGACGTGCTGCTGGTGGACGGCACGGCCTGGCGCGACGAGGATCTGATCGACCGCGGCGTGGGCACGAAGCGCGCGCTGGAGATGGGGCACCTGCCGCAGAGCGGGCCGGGCGGCATGATCGAGCGGCTTGCGGCTTTTCCGCGTGCCCGCAAGATCCTGATTCACATCAACAACACCAACCCCATCCTGGACGAAGATTCCCCCGAGCGGCGCCAGCTCGACGCCGCGGGCATCGAGGTGGCCGAGGACGGCCTGGAGCTGGTGTTGTGAGGAGCGCGCGATGACGAACAGGACGGACGGGGCACCCTGGCCGGCGGCCGCGTTCGAAGCCAGACTGCGGGCGCTGGGCGCGCGCTATCACATCCACCATCCCTTTCACGTGCGCATGTACGAGGGCGGCCTCGCGCCGGAACAGATCCGCGGCTGGGTCGCCAACCGCTACTACTACCAGATCGCCATCCCGCTCAAAGACGCCGCGCTCATGGCCAAGTGTCCGGATCGCGCGGTGCGCCGGCACTGGATCCAGCGCATCATCGACCACGACGGCCGCGCCGGGGACGAGGGCGGCATTGAAGCCTGGACGCGGCTGGGGGCGGCGGTGGGGCTGGATCGCGCGACGCTCGAAAGCCAGCGTCTGGTGCTGCCAGGCGTGCGCTTCGCGGTCGATGCCTACGTCAATTTCGTGCGCCAGGCGCCGTGGGAGGAGGGCATCTGCTCCTCGCTCACCGAGCTGTTCGCGCCCGAGATCCATCAGCAGCGGCTGAACAGCTGGCCGGACCGCTATCCCTGGATCGAATCCGCCGGCCTGCAATACTTCCGCAACCGGCTCAGCGAGGCGCGGCGCGATGTGGAGCACGGCCTTGCGTTCACGCTGGCGCACTTCGACACCCGCCCGCTACAGGAACGCGCGCTGGCCATCGTGCAATTCAAGCTCGACGTGCTCTGGTCCATGCTCGATGCCATGATGCTGGCCTACGTGCTCGACATGCCGCCTTATTGCACGGTGCCGCGGGCGCCATGAGCGGCGCGACGGAAGCGGCGGCGCGGATTCCTCGCCTGCGGCCCGGCTACCGGTTGCAATGGGAGGCCGCCCAGCAGTGCCACGTGCTGCTCTACCCCGAGGGCATGATCCGGCTCAATGACTCGGCGGCGGCCATCCTGAGCCGCTGCGATGGGCAGACCAGCCTCGGCGCGCTGATCGGCGCGCTGGCCGCGGCCTATCCGGGCGAAACGACCCTGGCGGAGGACATCCGTGAATTCATCGACCTCGCCCGTCAGCGCGGCTGGATCGAACTGCGCTGAGCGGCCCGTGCCGCCGCCCTTGTGGCTGCTCGCCGAGCTGACCTATGCCTGTCCGCTGCAATGCCCCTATTGCAGCAATCCGCGTGACTACCCGTCCGTCCGCGATGAACTCGACACGGCGCAGTGGATCGACGTGCTGCGCCAGGCGCGCGCGCTCGGCGCGGTGCAGTTGGGCCTGTCGGGCGGCGAGCCCGCCGCGCGCCGCGATCTCGAAACCATCGTGCAGGAAGCCCGCGGGCTGGGGTTCTACAGCAACCTGATCACCTCGGGGCTGGGCCTCGACGCCCGGCGCATCGAGGCGCTGCGCGCCGCCGGGCTCGATCACATCCAGGTCAGCTTCCAGGCGGCGGACGCCGTGCTCAACGACCGCATCGCCGGCACGCGCAGCTTCGAGCACAAGCTCGCCGTCGCCCGTGCCGTCAAGGACGCCGGTTTTCCGATGGTGCTGTGCTTCGTGCTGCACCGGCTCAACCTGCACCAGATCCCCGCCATGCTGGCGCTGGCCGAGGCGCTGGGTGGCGATTACGTGGAACTGGCGACGACGCAGTATTACGGCTGGGCGCTCGCCAACCGCACCGCGCTTCTGCCCACCCGCGAGCAGTTGCGCCAGGCGGAAATCGACGTCGCCGCCTTTCGCGCCGCCTATGACGGTCCCATGAAGATCTACTACGTCGTGCCCGATTATTTCGAAGGAACCCCCAAGGCCTGCATGGGCGGCTGGGCGCGGCTGCACCTCACCATTGCGCCCGACGGCACCGCGCTGCCCTGTCATGCCGCGCGCGTGCTGCCGGATCTGGCGTTTCCCAATGTGTGCCAGCAGTCACTGGCCGAGATCTGGCACGGCGCGCCCGCCTTCAACCGCTATCGCGGCACGGCGTGGGTGCAGCCGCCCTGCAGCACCTGCCCCGAGCGTGAGGTCGACTTCGGCGGTTGCCGCTGTCAGGCGTATCTGCTGGCCGGGGACGCCACCGCCGCCGATCCCGCCTGCCGGCTCTCGCCGCACCACGGCCGCGTCCTCGAGGCCATCGACACCGCCCGCCGCGAGGGCGATGCGGCCCCGCTCATCTTCCGCAATCCGCGCAACGCTACGCGAGAAATTTCTTCGGCGGATCTCTCGTGAGGCATCGACATCATGCCCCTCATGTCGGGTTGCGACCGATCCATGATGGAATGCCACTCAAGATCGGGGGGACGTCGGAACCTCGCGATGCAGGCTTTCGCTAGGTCTTTGTGACACCGCTTCCCCGATGCCGGGGCTGAACTGCCAGCAATGAAACAGACGCCATGCCTGACTCAAAAGTGGCTGGTTCGCTCTACTGCTCTCGTATCTGCGTCGCCTCGCGGATCGCCGCGATGACCGCCTCGGGCTTTTCCAGCGGAATGACGTGGCCGCTATCGACCCAAATCTGGGTGCTGCCGGGATACAGCCGGGCGATATCCTTGCGCTTTTCGTTCGCGTCGTCGGCCAGCGCGGATTTGTTGCTCATGGGTTTCAACGCGCTCAGCACGATCACGGGCTTGCCGGTGAAGGCCGGCAGTCCCAACACCGCCTCCCCGGTCGCGTGGATGGCGTCCAGCTCCTGCTTCGCCGTCGCCGAAGTCACGACGCGCAACAGGGCCCGCGCCCAGCCGGGCCAGTTCTCCAATGCGCCGGCGCCCTTGAATTGCTCGGGATGCGTCGAGTCCACCAGCACCAGCGCGCTCACCTCGTCCGGATAGCGCCGGGCGAACAGTTGCATGTACAAGCCGCCCAGGGAATGTCCGACCAGCACATAGGGCGGTTCCAGCCCTCGGCTGTGCAGCAGCGCGCGCAGTTCATCGACGACGTGCATGCCGTCGCGCGGCGTGGCTACCGCGTCGCTCCGGCCGTAACCGGGCCGGTTGTAGGCAAAGGCGGTGGCCTCTTT
>PKCW01000110.1 GCA_002862965.1 Pseudomonadota bacterium | reverse complement strand
CTTGGTGACCTTGGCATCGCCGTCCCCCATCATGCCCATGCCACCTTTCATTCCCATCCCCATGCCACCCTGCGCCAGCGCGGCGCCGGACAGCGCCAGCATGGCTACCGACACGAGCACTCGATTGCACGTTTTCATGACATGCACTCCTCAGGGTTCGTAACCCGCTTCAGGACCGCGCGCAGGATCCGGCTATCTGCCCGCACTGTTCCGTGGCGCCGGGGCGGCGGCTTGCCTTCCCCGACCGGAAACACCAACTCCAACGATCCTAGTGTCCCTCCCCCACCTGTCGCTTGATCTGGATCAATTGCACGTCTCTCACGTCAATGGGAGGCTCCGGAAAGCGGAGCCTGGCCGGAAATTCCCGGCTACCGGCCGAGCCGCCGGCCCCTAGCGCTCTCCGACACCGCGCGGCGCCGCCCCAGAGACCGAAAGCGCCACCTCCACCTCCTCGATGATCTGCTCCTGGCGCGCGCGGCGCTGGCGCTGGCGCAGCCCCTCGCAGCGCTCATCCAGCCGCTGCAGGGCGGCCTGCAGGTGGGCGATGCGCTGCTGGTTCTCGACCAGCAGCGAGCCCAGCAGCAGGCCGTTGAACACCGCGAACAGGTACTGCTCCAGGAGCGCCGCCTCGAACTGCGGCGCCGGCAGCTGCAGGCGCGGGGCGGCGCGCGCGGCCGGCCCGGCCGGCGGCGGCAGCACCGCCAGCCGGCAGACACGCTGCTGCTGCGGTTCGTGGCAGAGCACCTCCAAGCGCCCGCCGGCGGCATTGAGCCCGGCCAGGGTCTGCGCCAGGCCGGCCAGCACCGGCCCCACGTCGTCCGTCCCCAGCGCCCCGGGGCAACGCGCCACCACATTCGGCCCGTCGACGGCGCCGGCCGCGAGCTTGGAGCCCACCAGCACCAGCGGCCCGGCGTCGCCCGCCGCCGCGGCCAGCAGGTGTTCGTTGAAATCGCCGCACAGGCCCTTTTCGCTGCCCAGCAGCACGCACACGCCGGCCTCCGGCGCCGGCGGCGGCCGGCCGGCGAAATGGGCCGCCACGGCCGCCTCGAGCCCTTGGCGCAGGGCATCCCCGGCCTCCTGCAAGCGCGTCACCCGCTGCAGCTCCACCGCCGCCAGGGTGCGCATGCCGGCCAGGATGGCGCGGATGTCCGCCAGGCTCTCGAGGTGTTCGCTGAGTTCGCGGTAGCGGCTCATGACGCCTCGGCCAGGGCGGCGCGCAGCCAGGTGAGCCAGTCGGCCTGCGGGCTGCCCAGATCGAGGCCGCTGGCGCCGAGGCCGGCCAGCAGCCGGGCCAGGGTGGCGGCCACTCCGGCCGGCGGCACGGCGTCCAGCAGGCCGTGCCGGAAGGCCAGCAGCCAGGCCAGCTCACCCGTCGCCGGCAGCGGCGCCAGGCGCTCCTGCTTGAGCAGTTCGCGCAGCACCCGGCCGCGCGCGAGGCGCGCCTGCATGGCCGGCTCCAGGCGCGCACCGAAACGGGTGAACAGCTCCAGCTCCTGGAACTGCAGGTATTCGAGCTTGATGCTGCCGGCGGCCGCGCGGATGCGCGGGTGTTGCGCCTTGCCGCCGATGCGCGACACCGACAGCGCGATGTCGATGGCCGGCCGAAAGCCGCCGGCGAACAGCTCGGCATCGAGGTAGATCTGGCCGTCGGTGATCGAGATCAGGTTGGTCGGGATGTAGGCGGCGATCTCGCCCTGCTGGGTCTCGACGATGGGCAGCGCGGTCATGCTGCCGCCGCCGGCGTCGGCCGCCAGGTGCGTGGCCCGCTCCAGCAGCCGCGCGTGCAGGTAGAAAATGTCGCCGGGGTAGGCCTCGCGTCCCGGCGGACGGCGCAGCAACAGCGACAGCTCGCGGTAGGCGCGGGCGTGGGCGCTGAGGTCGTCGTACACCACCAGGGTGTCGTGCCCGGCGTGCATCCAGGCTTCGGCCAGGGTACAGCCGGCGAAGGGCGCCAGGTATTGCAGGCCCGGCAGGGCGCTGGCCTCGCCCACCACCACCGTGGTGTAGGCCAGCGCGCCCTGGTCGCGCAGCAGTTCCAGGGTGCCGACCACCGCCGAGCGCTTCTGGCCGATCAGCACGTACACGCAGCGCACGCCGCTGTCCTTTTGATTCAGCACCGCGTCCAGCGCCAGGGCGCTGCGGCCGGTGCCCTCGTCGCCGATGATGAGCTGACGCTGGCCGCGACCAATGGGCAACATGGTGTCGACGATCTTGCTGCCGGTGAGCAGGGGCTCGGTGACGAAATCGCGCTCCAGCAGCGACGGCGCCGGCGCTTCCAGCGGCCGGCGCTGGCTGGCCTGCGGCGGCGTGTCGCCGTCCAGCGGCCGGCCCAGCGGGTCGATCACCCGCCCCAGCAGGCCGTCGCCGACCGGCAGGTCCAGCACGCGGCCGCCCAGGGCCGCTCGGGTGCCGGCCGTGAGCCCGTCCGCCTGGTGCAACAGCACCGCGCCCAGGCGCCCGTCGCCGAGCTGAAACACCTGCCCCAGGCTGCCGTCCGTAAAGCGCAGCAGCTCGTCCATGGCCGCCGACGGCAGCCCGGCCACCCAGGCGATGCCGTCGCCCACCGACTGCACCTCACCCAGCTCGCGCATGCGCAGGCCCGGCCGGTAGTCCGCCAGCCGCGCGCGGGCGCGGGCCAGGGGCGATTCGAGGGCGGCGTCCTCAGCCATCGGCCGGCACCAGTTCGGCAAACGCCTGCAGCTCGTCCTGCAGGTTGGCGCCGAGTTGCCAGGCACCGACCGTCAGCCGTACCCCGGCCAGCAGGGCGGGGTCTTCGCTGAACACCATGGCCGGCGCGCTGCCGCCGGTCAGCGCCGCCAGCGCCTGGGCCAGTTCGGCCCGCTGCGCGTCATCGAGCGGGTAGGCGCCGGTCACCTCCAGCGGCGCCGCGGCACTGGCCAGGGCCGCGCGCAGCGCCGCGCGGCGCTCGGCGGACAGGGCGCCGAGCTCCGCCACCAGCAGCCGCAGCAGGCGCGCCTGCACGTCCGGCCCGGCAGCGGCGGCGAGCAGGCGGGCGGCAAAGCGCCCGGCGAGCGCCAGGGCGGTGCGTTCGGCTGACTCGCGGGCCTGCCCGGCCTGCCGGCTGGCGAGGGCCTCCTCACGTTGGCGGCGCTCGGCCAGCTCCGCCTCCAGCGCCTGCAGGCGGCGCTGGCGCTCGGCTTCGAGCTCCTCGTCGAGCTCGCGCCGCCGTTTGGCACGCTCGCCGGCCCAGTCCTCCAGGCGGCGGTCGTACTCGGCCTTGCACTGCTCGGCCTCGGCCTGACGGGCCTCGGCGGCGCGCGCCTGGGCGGCGATCTCGTCGCGGCGGCGCTGGATCATGGCCAGCACCGGCCGGTACAGCAGCCGGTGCAGCAGCCACACCAGCACCAGGAAGTTGACGATCTCGAAGCCGAAGGTCAGCCAGTCGAATTCCATGCCGGCCTCAGGGTCTGCGCTTGAAAAATTCCCAAGCACTCACTGCAGATAGCCCAGCAGCGGGTTGCGGAACAGCACGATGAGGATGATCACCAGGCAGTAGATGGCCAGCGATTCGATCATCGCCAGGCCGATGAACAGCAGCCGCGAGATGGCCGGTTCGGCCTCCGGCTGGCGGGCGATGGCATCCAGCGCCTGGCTGATGGCGCGGCCCATGGCCAGCGCCGGCAGCATCACCCCGAGCGCGATGCCGAGCACCGCCGCCACCGTGCTGGCGATTACCAGCCAACTCATGTCGGACATCCGTCTAGCCTCCTTCGCCGTGAAGTCGTTCGTGGGCCTGCATGCCGCCGGCGATGTACACCAGCGCCAGCATGCCGAAGATATAGGCCTGCACCACCGCCTCGATGACGTGCAGCAGCAGGATCGGCACCGGCACCAGCAGGCCGGCCACCGTCAACACCAGCAGCGCGGTCAGTTCGAGGCTCATGATGTTGCCGAACAGGCGCACCGCCAGCGCCAGGGTGCGGGTGAACTCGCTGACCAGGTGAAACGGCAGCATCAAGGGGCTCGGCTGCAGGTAATGGCGCAGGTAGGCACGCCAGCCGCCGGCGCGGATGCCGAACCAGTGCACCGAGGCGAACACCAGCACCGCCAGCGCGGCGGTGACGGACAGGTCCCGGGTTGGCGACTCCAGTCCCGGCACCAGGCCGACCAGGTTGGCGCACAGCAAAAACACCCACAGCGTCGCCACGAAGGGCAGTACCCGCGGCGCCTGATCCTCGACCAGCACCCGCACCGTCGCCTCGGCGGCGCCGACCAGCCCCTCCACCGCGGTCTGCCAGGGGCCGGGCGCGGCGCGCAGGCGCAGCCCCAGCAGCGCCGCCAGCACCACCAGCAGCAGACTCACCGCGAGGCTGCCGAACAGGGATTCGGACAGCCGCAGCGACCCCAGTTCGATACCCGGCATGCCCAGCAGATTGCTCCCTTCCATGCCGTCACTCCCGCAGCATCAGGTACACGTTGATCGCCCCCACCAGCACGCCGAGCAGCAGCAGGCTCAAGGTCCAGGATTGCGAGTAACCGGGCAGGCGCTCATCCAGCCAGCGGCCGAGGTACGCCCCCGCCACCATCGGCAGCACCATCACCAGCCCCAGCGTGCCCAGAAAGCGCGCCTGCGCCAGCACGCTGCGCTTGCGGCGGGCCTCGTCGAGCCGGCGGGCGTCGCGCTCCACTTCTTCGCGCAGCCGCCGACCGTCGTTCATGCCGGCGATTCCCGCTGTTCGAGCTCCCACAGCCGGCGCAGCAGCTGCTGTTCCATCTGCTGCAGACTCACGCGCGTTTCGCGTAGCGCCTCCTCCTCGGCACGTAGCTGGCGCTCGAGTTCTCCGCCCAGGCGCCGGTAATCGCTATCCTCGAGGTAGCGGCGGGTGAACAGCCACACCGCGCCGGCAGCCACCCGCAGGATGCCGCCGGGCAGCGCCAGGTACTGCCAGTCGTTGGCGCCGCTGCGGTAGCGGGCCAGGCCGAACTCGAGCGCGGTCATGAAATCCTCGTGGCCAGCCTGGATACCGAAGCTGCCGCTGGCATCGCGCGCCACCAGGCTGCGCACGCCAGGCACAGTACGCGCCGTCGTCATGCTGTGCAGGTGCAGGGTGAAGGTATTCACGCGGCGGCCTCCGCCAGGGTGCCGCGCATGTAGAAGCGCTCCTCCGGCCAGTCGTCGTGGCGGCCGGCCAGGATCGCCTCGCAGTCGGCGAGGCAGTCCTCCAAGGCCACGCTGGTGCCGGCGAGGCCCGAATGCTGGGCGGTGACGAAGAACGGCTGGGTCAGATAGCGCTCCAGGCGGCGGGCGCGGTGCACGATGCGGCGGTCCTCGGCCGACAGCTCCTGCAGGCCGAGCATGGCGATGATGTCCTCGAGCCCGCGGTAACGGGCGATGTGTTCGCGCACCGCCTCGGCCACCCGGTAGTGGCGGTCGCCGATGCTGTGGCGGTCGGCCAGCTTGCAGAACGAGCGCAGCGGGTCCACCGCCGGATACAGGCCCTGCCCGGCCTGGCGGCGCGACAGGATCACCGTGGTGTCCAGATGCCCCAGGATGACGCTCACCGCCGGGTCGGTCAGGTCGTCCGCCGGCACGTACACCGCCTGCACCGAGGTCACCGCGCCGGCCGCGGTGGAGGCGATGCGGTCCTCGACCTCGGCGATCTCGGTGCCCAGCGTCGGCTGGTAGCCGACCGTGGCCGGCATGCGCCCGAGCAGGCTGGAGACCTCGCTGCCGGCCTGCACCATGCGGTAGATGTTGTCGATGAGCAACAGCACCTCGCGGTGCTGGCTGTCGCGCAGGTACTCGGCATAGGTGAGCGCGGTGAGGGCGACGCGAAAGCGCACCCCCGGCGACTCGTCCATCTCGCCGAACACCAAGAGCGCGTGCGGCAGCACCCCGGTTTCGCGCATGTCGT
>PKCW01000246.1 GCA_002862965.1 Pseudomonadota bacterium | reverse complement strand
GGATGCGCGTCGGGTCGCGGGCCGCGTAGGTGCGGGCCAAGGCCAGCGTGCCGTCGCTGGAACCGTCGTCGACCACCACCAGCGTCCAGTCCGGGTCGCTCTGTGCCAGCACCGAATCGAGCGCACGGGCAAGGAAGCCCTCGGCCTGATAGGCCGGCACGACGACGGTGATCGACGCCGGGGCAGGCGGGTTCATGGCGTCGATGTCGAGCGCAACCAGAAGGCCGGCGAGTAGAGGCTGCCCCAGAACAGGGCCAGGTACGGCCAGAAGATCCATTTGGTGATGTGCGCTTCGCTGAAGTTCGCCACCAGGAACATCACCAGCACCGACCACTGCATGAGCAGGAACCGCCCCGGCAGGTGACCTTGCCGATAGGCCCACAGCCCGCCGCGGGCCACGCATGCGGCGAAGGCTGCGAACAGCGTCACGCCGACCACGCCCGTCGCGACCAGCAACTCCAGCCAGCTGTTGTGCAGATGAGGCACGTCGAAACCGCCGAGCCGCTGCGGCAAGTCTCCCGACATGGCCAGCGGGTGGATGCTGTTGATGCCGATGCCGAGCCAGGGGCTGTCCTGCCAGTGCGTCCAGCCCCAGTGCCAGAGATGGATGCGGCGGCCGAGGGACGTGTTCGGGACGGATTGCCATTGTCCGGCCTCGATCGCCTGAAAGACCGTGGACTCTTCGCCGAAGCGCTGGGAGATGTGGCTCCACTGGCCCGCACCGACCAGGAAAACCAGGCCAAGCCCGACGACGCCGCCGGCCAAGGTCCAGTTGCGCCCGCCACGCCCGCCGAGCAACAGCGGCACCGCTGCGCCGAGGCCGATGACGACGCCCAGCCAGGCCCCGCGGGTCTGGGTGAACAGCAGGCCCATCGTCATCAGCAGCACGGCCAGCGCCCAGAGCCCGATGCGCAGGGGGAACCGAGGCTCGCTGCGGTGTCCCCAGACGTCCCGCGCCAGAAACAGCAGGCCCAGCAGCGCAGTCGCGAAGAACAGCGCGCTGCGCTGCGGATTCATGCCGAAGCGCAGCCGGCCGCCGGACAAACCCTTTTCCCAATAGAGCGGGTAGAGGAAGTAGGGCAGCATGGCGAGCGCAAAGGCGATGAACAGAACGAAGTAAAGTCGGCGAATGGCGCGCCAGTCGCCACCCAGCCACCAGGCCACCAGCACGACGAACCCGAGCTTCGCCCAGCGCCGTGCCGCCAGCGCCTGATCGCCCAGCGAACCCGGCACCCACGCCGCTCCCACGAGGCAGGACACCCCCAGGTAGGCCATCCACACCAGCCCCAGCCGGAAGACGGTGTCCTTGAAGATGCGGTCCCGCGCCAGCGACCAGCTTCCGGCCAGGGCCAGCAGCATCAGCCATTCGCCGGCATAGCAGAGATCCTTGTTGAGCGTGAGCATGGCGGCGTAGAGCGCCAGTCCGGCCAGCCCGGCCCGTTCCAGAAACGGGTTTGCGGCGCGACGTAGGCTTCCGGGAAACCACAGGCGGGGATCGATCGACGTCATGGCCCCTCGGACGCTCCCGGGTTTTTCAAACGCGGAAAGATACCATCATTCCCGGTCGGGTTCCGTCACCGGGCCGGGGTAGAATGGACTGATGACGAGGTCGCCGTGACGCCCCCTTTGCCCATCGTTCCCCTGTTGCCGGAGATCGACCGCGTGCTGGCGGCGCGCGGCGTGCTGGTGTTGCAGGCTGCGCCCGGCGCCGGCAAGACGACGCGGGTGCCGCCGGCGCTGCTCTCCGCGCCCTGGCTCTCCGGCCGGCGCATCCTGATGGTCGAGCCGCGGCGGCTCGCGGCCATGATGGCGGCCCGGCGCATGGCGGCCGAGCGCGGGGAATCCGTTGGCGCGACCGTGGGTTACCGGGTGCGGCTGGAGCGGCGCATCGGGCCGGCCACGCGCATCGAGGTCGTGACCGACGGCATTTTCACCCGTCTCATCCAGCGCGACCCTGCGCTCACCGACTACGGCCTGGTGGTCTTCGACGAATGCCATGAGCGCAGTCTGCAGACCGATCTGGGGCTGGCGTTGGCGCTGGAGACTCGCGCGGCGCTGCGCGAAGACCTGCGTCTGTTGGCGATGAGCGCCACCGTGGACGGCGCAGCGTATGCCGGGCTGCTCGGTGATGCGCCCGTGCTGGTGTGTCCCGGCCGCAGTCATCCGGTCAGTCTGCATTATTGGCCCGATCCGGCGCGCGCGGCACCGAATCGGGGCGCGGTCGCGCACTGGCAGGCCGCGGTGCGCCGGGCGCTGGCCGAAACGGCGGGTGGCCTCCTGGTGTTCCTGCCCGGCGTGCCGGAGATCCGGCGGCTCGCCGGCGTCCTGGCCGACGCGGGTCTGGATGCGGAGGTGATGGTGTTGCCATTGTATGGCGATCAGTCCCCTGACGCGCAACAGGCGGCCCTGGCACCCGCGCCCCCGGGCCGGCGCAAGCTGGTGCTGGCCACGGCGGTGGCCGAGACCAGCCTGACGCTGGCGGACATCGCGACCGTCATCGATAGCGGCTGGGCCCGCACGGTGCGTTTCGATCCGGCCCGGGCGATGGAGCATCTGGTCACCGTTCCGGTGTCCCGCGCCGCGGCAGAGCAGCGCGCGGGCCGCGCGGGGCGGCAGGGCCCGGGTGTCTGTTACCGGCTCTATGCGGAGCGCGATTTCGAGCGCGCGCCCGCACAGGACGAAGCCGAGATCCGGCAGGCCGATCTGGCCGGTCTGGCGCTGGACCTCGCCGTCTGGGGTGTGACCGACCCCCTGGATCTGCGCTGGCTGGACGCGCCGCATCCCGCACGATTCGCCCAGGCACGGGCGCTGCTCACGGCGCTGGAAGCGCTGGACGGTCGGGGTCGTATCACCGCGCATGGTCAGGCCCTGGCGCGTCTGGGCGTGCATCCGCGCCTCGCGCATCTGCTGCTGCGGGCGCGCGAGGCCGGTCTGGGACGGTTGGCCTGCCGGCTGGCGGCGTTGATCGAAAGCCGTGACCCCTTGCGTCAGGGACAGGGGGCGATCTCGGTGGATCTGCGTGATCGACTGGCCTGTTTCGAGGCCGGCGGCCGTGCGGGAGGCGACACCCTCGGGCGTCTCGAGGGCCAGTTGGCGCGGCGTCTGGATCTCGGCGAGGGGGATGAGGCGATGCCGGATGAGCACAGCGTCGGTCGGCTGCTGGCCTGGGCCTATCCGGATCGCATTGCCCAGCATCAGGCGCCGGGCGTCTACCGCTTGGTAAGCGGGCGGCGTGCGCGCCTCGATCCGGCCGACCGGCTGGCCGAGGCACCGTATCTGGTCGTGGCGCGTCTGGACGGCGGCGCCACCGAGGCGCGTATCCATCTGGCGGCACCGGTGTCGCTCGCCGTCCTGCGCGAAGTGACGGGGGCGCGGATCGTCGAGGACACGGCGGTCGGCTTCGAGCCGTTGCTGGGCGCCATGGTGGCGCGGCGCCGGCAGTGTCTGGGATCGCTGGTGATCAGCGAATCGCCGTTGCCGCGTCCGGATCCCGCGACGCTGGCGGAGGGCTGGATCGACTATTTGTCCGGCGCGGGCTGGGAACGCCTGCCCTGGCGCGGCGAGGCGGGGCGGCTGCGCGCACGCCTGGCCTGCATGGGCCGGCTCGCGCCGGGCGGTGACTGGCCGGCAGTGGACGATGCCACGCTGCGGGCGCGTCTCGCCGATTGGCTGGGGCCCTTTCTCGCCGGCGTGACGCGCCTGGATCAGATCGACGAGCAACGGGTGCGCACGGCCCTCGCGACGCAAATCCCGTCCGGCGGCCTGCCGCGGCTGGAGCGCTGGCTGCCGACGCATGTCCAGACTCCGGCCGGCAACCGGGCGGGTATCGACTACACACAGGATCCGCCGGTGCTGGCCGTTAAATTGCAGGAACTGTTCGGGCTCGCCGAGACCCCGCGTCTGGCGGACGGGCGGCTGGCACTGCAGGTGCATCTGCTCTCGCCTGCGGGGCGGCCGCTGGCCATCACGGCCGATCTGGCAAGTTTCTGGAAGCAGGCATATCCGGAGGTCAAGAAACAGATGCGCGGACGCTATCCCCGCCACCCCTGGCCCGATGATCCGCTCGCCGCGACGCCGACGGCGCGGGCCAAGCCGCGCGTGAAGGCATGAGCGCCATCCAGACCGACGCCGCGCTGGCTGCCTGCGTCTTGCCCGATTACACCGGTGGCAGCCTGCTCAACCTCATGGCCAGCATCGAAGCAGCCTGCGGCGGACCGGGCCGGGGCTATGCGCCGCTGCGCGCCCCGCCGGCAGGGTTTGGTTCGGCGCGCCATCTGGTGCTGCTCCTGGTGGACGGACTGGGCGATGCGCTGCTGCGCAAGGCTGCCGCGGGCGCCTTTCTCCGTGCCCACCAACAGGGCCGGCTGACGTCGGTATGCCCCAGCACCACAGCCAGCGCGGTGACCACGGTGCTCACCGGCGTGGCGCCGGCGGCCCACGGACTGACCGGCTGGCACCTCTATGCCGGCGAAGTCGAGGAGGTGATTGCCCCCTTGCCGCTGTGGATCCGTGGGCAGCGGCATCCCCATGCCCTGGCCGAGCGTTGGTGCAAGCGGGTGTTCATCGACGATCCCCTGGCGGACCGGCTGACGCGGGAGTGCCATGTGGTATCGCCCTGGTTCATCTGCGACTCGCCCTACAACCGTCACCATGCGGGGCGGGCCGAGCGCTGGCCCTATCGCGGGCTCGATGGATTGTTCGACACCCTGGAATCGGTCCTGCGCGCGCGCGATTCGTCGAGCTATACCTACGCCTACTACGGCGAGATCGATCGCCTCGGCCACGAATACGGCATCGACAGCGGCGAGGTCGCGGCGGACCTCGCGCGGCTCGACGCCGCGATCGCAGCCTTTGCGCAGCGCATTGGCGGTCTCGATGTGGAGATCGTGATCACCGCCGATCACGGGTTTCTGGACAATCCGCCCGGCCGGCAGATTCATCTGGTCGACCATCCGAAGCTGGCGCAGACCCTGTCCCGACCCCTTTGCGGCGAACGGCGTCTGGCCTATGCCTATGTGAATCCGGGCGAGCGTGAACGCTTCGCGCGCCATCTCGCCGAGGCGGTCGGCGAGGCGGTGTGCCCGGTGCCCGCCGATGCGGCGCTCGAAGCCGGCTGGTTTGGTCCCGGGCCGCGGCATCCGCGTCTGGCGGAGCGGGTCGGGGATTGGGTGCTCGTCCCGCGCGAGCCCTGGGTCATCATCGATCAGGTTCCCGGCGAGCGACCGCACGATCAGGTCGGCGTGCATGGCGGCCTGAGCCCGGCCGAGATGGCGATCCCCCTGATCTACCTGCCGCCTGGCTGAGCGTCCAGCGCCCGCCGCATCCGGTAAGGGGTGCGCGGCTTCGGACAAAAAAAGGCCCCTTGCGGGGCCTTGAAGTGAAGTGTCGTCGGGATGGTCAGCGCGGCGATCAGACGCTGTAGAGTGTGATCACGCAGGCGCCGCCCAGCCCCAGATTGTGCTGCAGGCCGACCTTCGCCCCTTCGACCTGGCGCTTGTCCGCCTGACCGCGCAGCTGCCAGCACATCTCGGCGCACTGGGCGAGACCGGTGGCGCCCAGGGGATGGCCCTTGGACAGGAGGCCACCTGAGGGATTGACCACCCATTTGCCGCCGTAGGTCACGTTGCCTTCGTTGATCAGCTGCTCGGCGCCGCCCGGCTCGCACATGCCCAGGGCTTCGTAGGTGATCAGCTCATTCGCGGTGAAGCAGTCGTGCAGCTCGATCACGTCCACATCCTTGGGGCCCAGACCGGACTGTTCATAGACCTGGCGGGCGGCTTCCTTCGACATGTCGTAGCCCACGACCTTGATCATGGAGCCTTCGTCGAACGAGGAGGGCATGTCGGTCACCATCGACTGGCCGACGATGTAGACGGGTGTGTTCTTCGCATGCTTCTTCGCGAACTCCTCCGAGCACACGATGGCTGCGCCGGCGCCGCAGGTG
>PKCW01000249.1 GCA_002862965.1 Pseudomonadota bacterium | reverse complement strand
CGTCAGCATGGCGCCGTCGCGCAGGTGCAGATGCCAGTCGTCGGGACGGGTCAGGGTCAGTTCATGCATGGGCGCACTGCCACATGCGGAGGAAGAAAAACCACATGAATACGCTAACGCTCTGGCTGGTGCTCGCGGGAATCGCTCTGGCGGCGATTATCTATGCCGTGGTCATCTATAACAACCTGGTCCAGATCAAGCACAACGTGAGCAAGGCCTGGTCGAACATCGACGTCATCCTGCGCCAGCGCCACGAGGAGCTGCCCAAGCTGGTCGAAACCTGCCGGCGCTACATGCGTCACGAGCAGGAGACCCTGGAGCGTGTGATTGCGGCGCGTGCGGCGGTGGGTCAAGCACGCGAGCAGCGCGACGTGGCCGCCCTGGGCGGCGCCGAGTCCCGGCTGCGTGCCGGTCTGGGGCAATTGTTCGCCGTGGCCGAGCAGTATCCGGAGTTGCGCGCCGATGCCTCGTTCAAGCATCTGCAGGATCGCATCAGCGGTCTGGAGAATACCATCGCCGACCGGCGGGAGTTCTACAACGAGTGCGTGAATCGCAACAACGTCCGCATCGAAACCTTCCCGGATGTGATTCTGGCGCGTTTTTTCAAGTTTGAGTCCGCCGACTTGCTCGAATTCGAGTCCGAGCATCTCGAGGACGTCGCCTTGCGACCGCTGTTCGACGCCTGAACGGTCGTGGCGAACGATCCGCGCTTCTGGGCCGTTGCGGCTGTTCTGGTCCTCGGCGGATTTGCGCTCTGGTTTTCCAGCCTGCAACGCATCCGCCGCCTGCGCGACACGCCGACGGCGCGCATTCGTTCGGCGGCGCAAGGCATCGTGGAGCTGGTGGGGCAGGTGCGTCCGCTTCCGGGGGAGCATCTGGCGTCTCCGATGAGCGGGCAAGCGGCCGTGTGGTGGGACTGCACCGTCGCGCGGCGCGACGAAAACGCCTCGGGCCGGCGACGTTGGTCTGCCGTCGCGCAGCGGCGCAGCGATGCCGCGTTCCTGCTCGATGACGGCACGGGTGCCTGCATGGTGCAGCCGGAGGGAGCCGAGGTCACCGCGCAGGTGCGGATCTGGTACGGAGCAACGCCCTGGCCGCGTTCGGGCCCTGCGGGCCAGCGTTGGGCCTGGCTGGGGCAAGCGCCCTATCGGTACACGGAAAAGCTGCTGCCCACCGGGCAGGCGGTCTACGTGTTGGGGGAGTTTCGCACCCGACGCGCAAGCGACGATGACGATCCGCGCGCCGCACTGTCCCATCTGCTGGCACAATGGAAAGCGGACCCCGCGGCATTGCGCGCGCGCTTCGATCGCGACGGGGACGGGCAGATCGACCTGCACGAATGGGAGCTCGCGCGGACTGCGGCGCTTGCAGAAGTGGACGCCCTGCGTGCGCAACGGGCCGACCAGCCGGCCGTGGACGCGATCGCCAGGCCGGAGGATGGGTCGAGTTACCTGTTGTCGGTCCTGACCGAACGGCAGATGGTGGCGCAAGCCCGGTGGATGGCAGTCCTCGGGATCGGCATGGGGTTGGGCGGGCTCGTGATGATCGCGTCGGCCATCCATTGAGCGCGGGAACTCGTCGACCTTCCGCGGATCCCAGGAACACAGGATGATCACGAAATGAGGACATCGAGTTGGCGATAGAGTTGACGGAAGCGGCCGCCACCCAGGCGCGCCAGCAATTGCAGCGCCGCGGCTCAGGGATCGGCCTGCGTCTCGGGCTCAAGCGGACCGGTTGCTCCGGCTGGTCCTATGTCGTGGACTATGCCGATCGTATCGACAGCGACGATGCGGTCTTCGAACAGTTCGGCGTGCAGGTGGTGGTGAAGCGGGATGTGCTGCCGATGCTGGACGGCCTGTCGCTCGACTACGCCCGCGAGGGATTGGGCGCCGCGTTCAGGTTCCACAATCCGAACGTGAAGGAAAGCTGCGGCTGCGGCGAGAGCGTCACCTTCTGAGCCCTTGGCCGCTTGGGGCTGGGAGGCTACACTAGGGCGCCACGGGACGCGCCGCGGCCACGCTTTGTTGCGGCCGCGGCGCGCCTCGATTTTTGATGTTGCCACTGCCGGAGCCTATTGGATGACTGTCGAACGTACCTTGTCCATCATCAAGCCAGATGCCGTCGCCAAGAATGTGATCGGGCAGATCTACGGCCGTTTCGAACAGGCCGGGTTGAGCGTCGTGGCCGCGCGCATGATGCAGTTGAGCCAGAAGGATGCCGAAGGCTTCTACGCCGTGCACCGTGAGCGACCCTTCTTCAAGGATCTGGTGGCCTTCATGATTTCCGGCCCGGTCATGGTGCAGGTGCTGGAAGGGGAAGATGCCGTCGCGCGGAACCGTGCGCTGATGGGCGCCACCGACCCCAAAAAGGCCGAGCCGGGCACGATCCGCGCCGATTTCGCCGACAGCATCGATGCCAACGCCGTCCATGGATCGGACGCTGCCGAGACGGCTGCGGCCGAAATCCATTATTTCTTCCGCGATCTGGAACTGTGCCCGCGCGTCTGAGCGCGTGGCGGTAGCGGGGCGCAGGAGGTCGTGATGTCGGTTGGCACCGCCTTGTTCGGTCTGGATCGCGACGGCCTGACGTCCTTTTTTCATGGGCTGGGCGAAAAGCCATTTCGCGCCCAGCAGCTCATGCAGTGGATCCACCAGCGTGGCGTGGCCGATTTCGGGCACATGACCAATCTGGCGAAGCCCTTGCGCGGCCGCCTCGCCGAAGTTGCGGAAATCCACCCGCCCGAGGTGCTGGTGGACCAGTGCTCGGCCGACGGGACGCGCAAGTGGCTCTTGCGTGTGGATGGCGGCAACGCCATCGAGACGGTGTTCATCCCGGAACACAACCGCGGCACACTCTGCGTCTCCTCGCAGGTCGGCTGCGCCATGGCCTGCACCTTCTGCGCCACCGGGCACCAGGGATTCAACCGCAACCTCACCGCGGCCGAGATCATCGCCCAGGTCTGGGTCGCCAACCGCGCCCTGGGTCACAGCGCCGACGGCGAGCGCATCATCAGCAACGTCGTCCTGATGGGCATGGGCGAACCCCTGCTCAACCTTCCGGCGGTCGTGCCCGCGCTCAACATCATGCTCGACGACATGGGCTACGGCTTGTCGAAGCGTCGCGTCACGGTCAGCACCTCGGGCATCGTGCCGGCGATCGACCGACTGAAAGCGCAGTGCGACGTGGCGCTCGCCGTTTCGCTGCACGCCCCGGACGACACGCTGCGCGACGAGCTCGTGCCGATCAATCGCAAGTATCCGATCGCCGAACTGATGGCGGCCTGCCGCCGCTACATGGCCGGAAAGAGCGCGCGCAGCCACATCACCTTCGAGTACGTCATGCTCGACGGCGTCAACGACAGCCCGGCGCAGGCCGCCCGGCTCGCCGCTCTGCTCACCGACGTGCCGGCCAAGATCAACCTCATCCCCTTCAATCCGTTTCCGGGAACCTCGTATCGACGTTCCTCCGCGAGCGCCGTCGCCCGGTTCCAGGAACACCTGCTCAATCGCGGCTACATCGTCACCGTCCGGCGCACGCGCGGGGACGACATCGATGCCGCCTGCGGCCAGTTGGCGGGGCAGGTGATGAATCGACTGCGCCGACTCGAGCCCCTCGTCGCGGAGCTTCGATGAAGCCCTGGAAACGCTGGATGGCCTTGATGCTGGCGAGCCTGCTGGCGGCGGGTTGCACAACCAGAACGCCGACCAAGGGCAACGACGCCGATGCGCTCCGCTACAGCCTGCAACTCGGGTATGGCTATCTGGAGAACGGCCAGTACACGATCGCCCTGGAGAAGTTCCAGCGCGCGCTGGCGCTGGATCGTGACTCGTCCGATGCCTACCTCGGCATGGCGGAAACCTATGCGCGTCTGGCGCAGTACGAGAAGGCCGACCTGAACTACCGCAAGGCCATCGGTCTGGCCAAGACCCCGGGCAGCGCGCACAACAATTACGGTGCCTTTCTCTGTTCGCAGGGGCGCGTCCAGGCGGCCGAATCGGAGTTTCAGGCCGCGATCGCCGACCCGGCCTACCCGACGCCGGCCTACGCCTATACGAACGCGGCGGTTTGTGTCCGCAAACTTCCCGACCGCAGCAAGGCCAAGCGCTATCTCGATCAGGCCAATCGCGCCGACCCGCGTTTTGCGCAGGCCTGGTTCGAGCAGGCCGGGCTCGCCTTCGAACAGCAACAGCCGGCAGCGGCGAAAGCCTATCTGGAACGCTATCACCAGTTGGCGCCGCCCGGTCGCGAGTCGATGACGCTGTCCTACCGGGTCGAGCGCGCGCTGGGCGATACGGCTGCGGCTGAGCGGCTCGCTGCGCGCATCCAGAAGGAGTTCGGTCATGACCCCGCCGTCCCCTGACGACGCCACGTCTGCGGGCGCCAGGCCAGAAGGGTTCGGTGCCCGGTTGCGCAAGGCCCGAGAGGCCCGTGGCATGGGCGTGCTCGAACTTGCCGATGGCCTGCGACTCTCGCCGCGAATGATCGAGGCGATCGAGTCGGAAGACCTCGGTGCGCTCCCGCCGATACTCTTTGCCAAGGGCTATCTGCGGAGCTACGCCGCGTTCGTGGGCATCGATCCATCGGGCGTGCTGAAGGATTTCGAGGCGCGTGCGGCGAGCGCGACGACCTTGCAGCCACCGCCGCCGATGCGCCGGCCGATCGGCGATCTGAACGATGTCAAGCGGGGACGCCAGTTGGCCTCCCTGATCTTGCTGGCGTTGGTGCTGTCCGCGTTTGCCTGGTGGTGGAGTCGAACGGGCGATCCATCGGCAACGGACCCCGTTTCCGCAGACGTCGGGGAACACGATCCCGATCTGGCGTCAGGTGGACCGGAAGCGCTTGCGTTCGGGACCGAACCGCCCGCTTCTGCGGAGCAGACGGCGGCGGTCGACCCCAAGAGTGCTGCGATGGACGGGGAAGCCGTCCCACGTGCGGCGCCCGCGACCGAGGGCGATGAGCCGGGCGATCTTCCAGCCGCGTCGCCCCCCGCGCTGCAGCAACCCGCGCCACCGCCGCCCGAGACGCCTGTGGCGGCGCAGACCGCCGGTACGCAAGCGCCGACCGCTGACGCGGCAACGGCACAACTCAAGATCCGCTATGCCGAGGACTGTTGGACCGAGGTGCGCGACGAGCGTGGCCGGCAACTGATCTATCGCCTCGCGAAGGCAGGCAGCGAACAGGAAGTGACGGGTACGCCACCCTTCTCCCTGTATCTCGGCTACGCCCCGGGAGTTGCCGTGGAAATCGACGGCAAACCCGTCGCCCTGTCCGCTCTGGTGGGCAATTCGACGGTTGCCCGCATCAAGCTCGACCGCCCGCGGGAATAGGACGCGGGCCACCCCAGGACCGCGGGCGTGACCCGTTTCAGGAGCCGACATTGACTGCCTTGACCGCCGTGCGCGGCATGAACGACATTCTGCCGAGCGAAACGCCGCGCTGGCGGGACCTGGAAGCGACCATGGCCCGTCTCCTGCTGGCGCGTGGCTATCAGGAAATCCGCCTGCCGATGGTGGAGCGCACCGCGCTGTTCCATCGATCGATCGGCGAGGTGACGGATATCGTCGAGAAGGAGATGTATACCTTCGTGGATCGCGGGGGCGACAGCCTGAGCCTGCGGCCCGAAGGGACGGCCGGCTGCGTGAGGGCCCTGATCGAAAATGGCTGGGTAGCGCAGGAAGGCGCCGTCCATCGGCTCTGGTACGCCGGCCCCATGTTCCGTCACGAGCGCCCGCAGAAGGGCCGCTATCGGCAGTTCCACCAGATCGGCGTCGAAGCCTTCGGCATGCCGGGCCCCGACGTGGACGCCGAGCAGATCGTCCTGTGCGCGCGCCTCTGGGAAGCGCTGGGGATCACCGGCAGTGTCACGCTGCAGGTCAACAGCCTGGGGACGCCCGCAAGTCGCGCCGTTCATCGCGAACGCCTCGTGGCGTATTTCACTCGCCATGCAGCGG
>PKCW01000225.1 GCA_002862965.1 Pseudomonadota bacterium | reverse complement strand
CTGCAGCCGCCTCGGGCTCGACCCGTTCGCCGCAGTCGTAGGCCAGCACGGTTTGCTCGTCCAGCGTGCGCTGGATGAGCGCCGGGTAGTCCTCGATGAAATCCTGCTCCAGTGCCGCCAGATGGGCGCTGCGCGAACGCGTGCGCGGATTGCGGCTCAGGAGGGCGCAGCAGTCCTTGTACGGCGCGAGGGACAGCTCGTAGGTGCCGAGGCGCCGTGCCCAGTCGATGATTTCCTGCTTGTCGAAGGCGATCAGGGGCCGCAGGATGGGCATGTCCGTGGCCTGCGAAGTGCTCACCAGGTTTTCCAGGGTCTGGGAGGCGACCTGCCCCAGGCTGTCGCCGGCGACCAGGGCCCGCGCCCGGACCTGCCAGGCCAGCGCCGCACCCACGCGGGCGAGGAAGCGGCGGAACAGCAGCAGGCCGTAGCCGTCGGCCTCGCCCGGAACGGCGAGATCGAAATGGGTATAGGGCAGGACGAACAAGCGGCACTGCTGGGCGTAGCGGCTGATCTGCCGGGCCAGCGCGGCGACGGGCGTCCGTTCGATCTGCTGCTGCACCAGATGGCTCGGCGTCATGTGCAGGAGATCGACGGTGCAGCCGCGCTTGGCCATGAGGCAGGCGGCGACCGGCGAGTCGATGCCACCCGACAGCAGGGCCAGCACGTGGCCGGCGCTGCCGAGCGGCAAGCCCCCGAGCCCCGCCTGAGTGCCGTTGTGGCAATAGAGCCCATCGCGCAGGATATCGACCTGGAACGTGCGCGTCGGGTGAACCAGATCCACCTGGCGCCACGCCGTCTGGGTGACGATGGTGCTGCCCAGCTCGCGCTCGAGCTGCGTCGAGGGCAATGGAAATCGCTTGTAGGCGCGGTTGACCCGCACGGCAAACCGCGCGTGGGGCGGGGGCGGCTCGGCCGCCAGAGCGAGCATCGCTCGGCCGAGCCAGTCGCGCGCAGCCTCGGGGGTCAGCATGTCGGCGCCGGCATGCAGGGCGGAGGCGAAGTTGACGATGCCCGGCACCTCGCGCACCAGTGCCTCGATGTCCCCGATCGGCGTGACGTCGTCGGCGCCGAGTCGCACACACAGCCGGTCATGGCGCAGTTCCACCGCGGCCTTGACGCCGCCCGCGCGCAGGCGGTGCGTCAAGCTGCGCTGCAAGGCTTGCTCGAAGCGGATGCGGTTACGGCCCTTGAGGGCGATTTCGCCGTAATGGACCAGGATGCGGCGCTCGAAGAGGCCGGTGTGATCGAGGGGCGCTGGCCCCGCGGCGGATTCGGTCGTCGGAGCCGTCATGGCGGAGTCTCTCGGCAGGTGGCTGCATCATCAGCGAAACGATTCGGCCGGCGGTGCGCCGGTCGCGGTGATCGTCTTCGGGGTTGCAGGGCGCGGTGTCTGTTCCCGACCTGCGTCGGGGAGGCCGCATTATCGCACACGCCTCGACGCGTCCAGGCGGATGTCGGACCATCGGGACGGCTGGCCCGCGCCGACCTTCCGGGTCGACAGGTGTCCGTGAACCGGTTACGTTCCATTATTGACGACACCCCATGAAACCCGGCGGCGCGCTTGCCGCATGCAGCGAGGATGTGATGATCACGCTCAAAATCGTCGGCATGACCTGCGGCCATTGTGTCAAAGCGGTCTCGGCCGCTCTCAGCCAGATTCCGGGCGTCACGGCCGTGCGGGTGGATCTGGAACGAGGGCGGGCCGAAGTGGACGGCGAGGTCGAAATGCAACGCCTGATGGACGCCGTTCGCGCCGAAGGTTATGACGTCGAATCGGCACCGTGACCGCGGGGCGATCGGCGCCGGGCGCCACCACCCGGCCGTGACCGAAACGCCCCCGCAGCCTGTCGTCACGACGGCCTTGCAGATCGAGGGCATGACCTGCGCCGCTTGCGTGCGCCGCGTCGAAACCGCCCTCGGCCGGCTCGAAGGGGTCGATGCCGCGCGCGTGAATCTGGCCACCGGGCAGGCCACGGTCGCGTATCGAGTTGCCGCGCAGACGCCGGAGAGCCTGGCGGCAACAGTGCGCAGCATCGGCTATGACGCGCAGGTGTCGGTTCCGGATGCAGGCCCGTGGCCGGCTGCAGGGACTGCGCCGGCCGAAGACGATTGGCGTCGGCCGATGGGCTTGGCGTTTGCCTTCACCCTGCCGCTGGTGGTCGTCTCCATGGGGCGCATGCTGCCCGGCGTGCATGGCTGGACGATGGCGCTGATGCCTGAGCCGGGCTGGCAGCTCATCGAGTGGCTCTTGGCCACGCCGGTGGTGTGCGGCGCCGGCATGCGCTTCCACCGGAGCGGTTTCCGGGAGCTGCGCCACGGCGCTCCGGGCATGCACAGCCTGGTCATGCTCGGATCACTCGCCGCCTATGGCTACTCCGTTTTGGCGCTGCTCGCCCCCTCCGTTTTTCCTGCCGGCACTGCGCGGACCTACTTCGAGGCGGCCGCGGTCATCGTCACGCTGGTCATTCTCGGGCGCTCGCTGGAAGCGCGTGCCCGCGGACGGGCCTCCCATGCGATCGCCCGGCTGCTCCGGTTGCAGGCCACCACCACCTGGCGGCAGGAGTCAGGGGCCTGGCATGAGGTTCCGATCGAGGTCGTGCGGCCTGGGGATCGTCTGAGGGTGCGCCCGGGTGAGCGCATCCCGACCGACGCCGTCGTGGCGGAAGGGCGCAGCTGCGTCGATGAGTCCATGATGACCGGCGAATCCATGCCGGTGGCCAAATCCGTCGGGGATACCGTGATCGGCGGCACCGTGAATCGCGAAGGCAGCCTGATTCTCGCCGCGACCCGTGTCGGCAGGGACACCATGCTGGCCCGCATCATGCGGACCGTGGCCGAAGCCCAGGCGGACAAGCCCCCGATCCAGCAGCTCGCCGATCGCATTGCGGGTGTGTTCGTGCCGGGCGTGCTGGTTCTCTCGGCGCTGACTTTTCTGGTGTGGCTGGTCACGGGGCCCGCGCCTGCGTTCAGCTACGCCTTCACCACGGCGGTCAGCGTGCTGCTCATCGCCTGCCCCTGCGCCATGGGCCTGGCGACGCCGACGGCGATTCTGGTCGCGTCGGGTCGGGGCGGTGAACTCGGCATTCTGTTCCGCCGCGGCAGCGCGCTCGATGCGCTGGCCGAGGTCACGACGGTCCTGTTCGACAAGACCGGCACGCTGACCGAGGGGCGGCCGGAAGTCGTGACGGTTCAGGCGCAGGGCGGCGAAGCCGAGCTGTTGACCTTGGCTGGCGCAGTGGAGGCGCTGAGCGAGCATCCGCTGGCCGCGGCCGTGGTGCGCGCCGCCAGCACGCGCGGACTGGTGGTGCCGGAGGCGCGCGGCGTGCAGGCCACGTCGGGCCTGGGTGTCGCGGGTGAGGTGGCGGGCCTGCGCGTGGCTGTGGGCTCGGCGCGCTTCATGATCCAGCAAGGCTGTGACATCGGCCCCGTTGCCGCGGCACTGCCGGCTGTGACTGCCGCGGCGCAGACCCCGGTCTTCGTGGCCGTCGATGGGGTCGTCCGCGGCCTGATCGGCATCGCCGACCGTCCCCGCCCGGGTGCAAAGGAGGTGATCCAGCACCTGCGCGCCTTGGGCGTGACGGCCGGCATGATCACGGGGGATCATCGTGCCGTGGCCGAGGCCATCGCGACAGAACTGGGAATCGCGGAAGTCCACGCGGAGGTGCTGCCGCCCGACAAGGCCGAGGTCGTGCGCGCTGCGCAGGGCCACGGGGCCCGCGTCGCCTTCGTGGGTGACGGGATCAATGACGCCCCGGCCCTGGCGCGGGCCGACGTCGGCATCGCCATGGGCGGCGGGACCGATATCGCCATCGAAGCCGGCGATGTGGTGCTGATGCGCGGCGATCCGCAGGCCGTGGTCGACGCGATCGGTCTGGCGCGCCGAACCCGGCGCACCATCCGCGTCAACTTCCTGTGGGCCTACGGCTACAACCTGCTGCTGATCCCGGTCGCGGCCGGTGCGCTCCACCCCTTCTGGGGGGTGTTGATGAACCCCATGCTGGCGGCCGGCGCCATGAGCCTGTCCAGTGTGCTGGTGGTGGCCAATTCCTTGCGTCTGCGGCGTTTCGCATCGCGGTCCTGACTCTGGCCGACGCGTTCGTCGGTTCATCGCCCTCGGCGCGGATGTGGTAGCCTGAGGAGGCCGTGTCGTGATGCCTTATCATCGCCCTGTCCCTTTTTCAAGGAGTTCCTGTCATGAACGATGCGTTGGTCAACCAGATCGAGACGCTGCTCAAATCCCACCCGGTCCTGCTTTTCATGAAAGGCACGCCGGATTTCCCGCAGTGCGGTTTTTCCGCCAAGGTCAGCGGCCTTCTCAAGGAGTGCAAGGCCCCGTTCGCTTCGGTGAACATTCTGGAAGAGCCGGAACTGCGCGAAGGCCTGAAGGTTTATGCCAATTGGCCGACCTTCCCGCAACTCTACATCGACGGCGAACTGGTCGGTGGCTGTGACATCGCCGTGGGTCTGCACCAGAGCGGCGAATTGCAGCAGATGATCGCGGCGGCAGGCGCCCAGACTCAGTCCGCCTGAGCCTCTGCGTCGAGGCTCGCCGGTTCGCCGGCATTCAGGATGTTCTGTTCGTACACGCCACGGAAGGCATTCACCACCTGACAGAAGAGCTCGGCGGTGCGGCTCGCATCGTAGCCTGCGGAGTGCGCCGAGACCTGATCGAAGGGCAAGCCCGCCATCAGCGCCGCCCGGCGCAGGACGGTCTGGCCATAGGCGACCCCGGCCAGGGTGGCCGTATCGAAGCAACTGAAGGGATGAAACGGGTTGCGCTTGACGCCGCTGCGCGCGACGGCGGCGTTCAGGAACCCCAGGTCGAAATGGGCGTTGTGGCCGACCAGGATGGCGCGGTGACAGCCCGCCTCCTTCATGTGACGGCGTACCTCCGCGAAGATGCGCCGCAGCGCCTCGGCTTCGGGCAGCGCGGGCCGCAGGGGATGATGCGGATCGATGCCGTTCACGGCCAGCGATGCCGCCTCGATGTTGGCGCCGGCAAAGGGTTGCACATGAAAGGATTGCGCGGCGGCGGGCTGGAGCAGGCCGGCCTCGTCGAGCAGGACGGGCACCGCGGCGATCTCGAGCAGGGCGTCGGTGAGCGCATTGAAACCTCCGGTTTCGACGTCCACCACCACCGGCAGAAAACCGCGGAAACGCCGGGCCAGGCCGGCCTCGACGGCGCTCATGACGATGCGTCCGCGGGGACACGGGCGGCCACCTGCCAGTGCAGGGTCTCGCCCGCCCGAAAGGGGATCAGTTCATCGCTGCCGACCGGATGGCGATCGGGGACGGCCCAATCCTCCCGAACCAAGGTGATGCGCTCGTCGTTGCGCGGCAACCCGTAGAAGTCCGGGCCGTGGAAGGCGGCAAAGGCTTCCAGCCGATCCAGCCGTCCGGCCTGCTCGAAGGCTTCGGCGTACAGGGGCAGGGCCAGCGGCGCCGAATAGACGCCGGCGCAGCCGCAAGCGCTTTCCTTGGCGCTGCGCGTATGCGGCGCACTGTCGGTGCCGAGGAAAAAACGCGCATCGCCCGAGGTGGCGGCTTCCAGAACCGCGGCGCGGTGGCGCTCGGCCTTGAGTACCGGCAGGCAATAGTAGTGCGGCCGCAATCCGCCCTTGAACAGCGCGTTGCGGTTGTAGAGCAGGTGTTGCGGCGTGATGGTCGCCCCCACACCCCGGGCGTGGCTGCGCACGAAGGCCACGGCCTCGTCCGTGGTGATGTGCTCGAACACCAGCCTGAGCGTCGGCAGCCTCGCGAGCAGCGGGGCCAGCACGGTGTCGATGAACCGCGCCTCGCGGTCGAAGACATCGACCGCAGGATCGGTTGCCTCGCCATGGACCAGCAGCGGCAGGCCTGTCTCGGCCAGGGTCTCAAGCGCCGGCAAAACCGGGTCGATATGACTCACGCCGGCATCGCTGTGCGTGGTGGCGCCCGCGGGATAGAGCTTGACGCCGTGG
>PKCW01000283.1 GCA_002862965.1 Pseudomonadota bacterium | reverse complement strand
CAGCGCGACGAACTTGGCGCCGAGCGATTCCACCTGTTCCTTGGCGGCGCTGCGCACGTCATAGCCTTCCACCTGGGCGCCGAGGCGCTTGGCGGTGGCGATCGCCTGCAGACCGGCCACGCCGGCGCCGATGACCAGCACCTTGGCGGGGCGGATGGTGCCGGCGGCCGTGGTGAGCATCGGAAAGAAGCGCCCCAGCAGGCTCGCGCCCATGAGCGCCGCCTTGTAGCCCGCCACCGCGGCCTGCGAGGACAGCGCGTCCATCGACTGCGCGCGGGAAATGCGCGGGATCAGTTCGACGGCGAAGGCCGTGATGCGTCGGGACTGCAGGCGCTTGACTGCCTCGGGATGCTGATGCGGGGCCAAAAAGCCGATCAGGACGGACTCCTCGGGCATCAGCTCGATCTCGGCCAGCGTCGGCGGCTGGACCTTGAGGATCACCTGCGCGCCCGCGAACACGGCTGCGGCATCGACGGCCAGCTCGGCGCCGACATAGGCGCTGTCGGGCGTGCGGATACCCGCCCCGGCGCCCTGCTCGATGCGCACGGCGGCGCCCTGGTCGGCGAGCTTGGCGGCGACGGCAGGCACGAGCGCGACGCGCTGCTCGCCCGCGAGAATTTCCTTAGGCACGGCAAGGGTAATGGGCATGGGTCTCTCCACGGCCTGGATAGCGTTCGTTCTGGTCGCCCGCCGGCTGCCGTCCAACGGACGCTTTGGCAGCGGCGCGCGAAAAAGCCTCGAAATGCGAGACGACGCGCGATTACATCACCCCGGCGGGGGGTGAGGCAACCGGAAAACGATGGCGGTCGCGCGAGGATCAGGACGCGATCAGCAGCCCCTCGAGCGCCTCCAGCCGCTGGATCAGATGCGCGTCGTCCGGTGCGGTGACGGTGATATGGCCCAGCTTGCGGCCCGGCCGCGGGCTTTTGCCATAGTCGTGGACGTGGGTGCCGGGGATGGCGAGCACCCGTCCCGTGTCGGGCATGACCCCCAGACAATTGCGCATGGCGCACGGCCCGGTGAGCCCGGTCTCGCCGAGCGGCCAGTCCAGAATGGCGCGCAGGTGGTTCTCGAACTGGCTGGTGACCGCGCCTTCGATGGTCCAATGGCCGGAGTTGTGCACCCGCGGCGCGAATTCATTGGCGAGCAGCCCCGCCGCGCAGTCGAACAGTTCGAGCGCCAGCACACCGACATAGTCGAGCTGGTCCAGCAGACGCCGGCCGTAGGCTTCGGCCTGTGCCTGCAGTGCCGGGTGCGGCAGGGCCGGACGGCTCATGTCGAGGACGCCGCCGCGATGCACGTTCTCGGCCAGGGGATAGAATGCCGTCTCGCCGCTCGGGCGGCGCGCGGCGATCAGGGACAGCTCACGGCGGAAGGCCACGACGCCCTCCAGAATCAGGTCCTGGCCACCGAGCTGGTGCCAGGCGGCCGCGCAGTCGGCGCTCTCGCGCAACCAGACCTGCCCCTTGCCGTCGTAACCGAAGCGGCGCGTCTTGAGGATGGCGGGCAGACCGATCTGCCCTGCGGCGGCCACCAGCTCGGCCAGGCTGTCCACGGCCTGGAACGGCGCGGTGGGAATGCCCAGGCTGCGGAACAGGGTTTTTTCCCGCAGCCGGTCCTGGGACTGAGCGAGCGCCTGCGGCGACGGATGGAGGGGAATGCGCCCCGCCAGATAGGCCGCGGCGTCCACCGGGACGTTCTCGAAATCGAAGGTGGCGAGCTGACACTGCGTGGAAAGCCGGTCGAGGGCGGCGCGATCGGCATAGTCCGCGATCAACTGCGCGCCGACGCGACTGCCGGGGGCATCCGGCTGCGGATCGAGGAAGCAGGCCTTGATGCCAAGCGGAACGCCTGCCAGCGCCAGCATCTGGCCCAGCTGGCCCGCGCCCAGGATGGCGAGATTCATGGGGCTTGCCGCGGATCGGGCCGGGCCAGCACCCGCTCACGCTGCTCGCTGCGAAAACGCTCGACTGCGGCCATGACGGCCGGCTCGCTCAGACCGACGATGGCCGCCGCCAGCAGGGCCGCATTGACGGCCCCGGCGGTGCCGATGGCCAGCGTGCCGACGGGGATGCCGGCGGGCATCTGCACGATGGAAAGCAGGGAATCCATGCCGTTGAGGGCGCGCGACTGGATCGGCACGCCCAAAACCGGCAGTGCCGTCTTGGCCGCCAGCATGCCCGGCAGGTGCGCAGCGCCGCCGGCGCCGGCGATGAGCACCTGCAAGCCGCGGGTGCGCGCCGTTTCCGCATACGCGAACAACAGATCGGGCGTGCGGTGCGCCGACACCACGCGGGTTTCATGTGCAAGCTGCAGCGCGTCGAGCGTCTGGGACGCTTCCTTCAGCGTGTCCCAGTCCGATTGACTGCCCATGACGAGACCGATCAGCGGATTCATGGCCGCGGATTCTACCCGATCGGACGCAAGAGGCCGAATTTGCTCACGGATCGCGTGGCCGGCTGGTCTTGCGAATGACCTCGCCTTCCACCACGCGGCCTGTGGCGGCGTCTGGCGGCGCAGCGGGGATGAAGCGCGCGACGCTGGCCGCGAGGCCGCGCGCCACCCGCCGACGGGTCTGGGGCCAGAGCAGCGCCAGTCCGAGCAGATCGCTCAAGGGGCCGGGCAAGAGCAGCAACAGGCCCGCGACGAACAACAGCGCCTGCTCCCAGTTGCGGGCGACCCTTGCCGGATCGGGATCGTCGGGCAGGCGGCTGAGCGTCTGCAACGAAGGCCGTCCGGCGCGCCGGATCAGCCAGATGCCGAGCGCGCCGGTGGCCGCGATGAGCAGCAGCAGCGGCGCGGCGCCCAGCCGCATGCCCAGCCGGCCCAGCAGGAAGATCTCGGCCAGGGGGATTACGGCAAGCATCGGCCAGAGGGGCACTCGCGGCATGCGGAAGAAAGCCTCGCGAAACGGTATGGTATTCCTGCCTCGAGCATAAGATGATCGACTGCGGAGGGAAAGCTCAGGCATGACCCGCACCGAACCGGATGCTTCCCAGGGACTGGCCCATGATTGGTTGTGGCTGGCCATCGTGCTCGGCACCTGCACCGGGGCCGTCGCGGCGCTGGGCGTCGGCCTCGCCGCACCCGACGCCCTGCTGGTCGGTTTCGACACCGGCTGCGTGATCTATCTCGCATTGACCGGACGGCGCGCGCTGGGCCTCGACGCCGCGGCCCTGAAGACACGCATCGAAGCGCTGGACGAAGGGCGCCGGCCGTGGGTCGTCATGGGGATCGGCCTGCTGGTCACGACCGTGGTCATGGTGGCGCTGGTGGTCGAACTCAAGGCCAGGGAGACCCCTTCGGCCTGGGCCCTCGGCCTGGCGGCGGCCAGCCTGGTGCTGGTGTGGCTGTTCTTCAACGTGCTCTTTGCGTTGCATTACGCCGACCAGTACTACAGCCGCGGCGGCTTGAGCTTTCCAGAGGATCAGGCCCCGGATACGCAGGACTTTCTCTATTTTGCGTTCACCATCGGCATGACCTTCCAGGTGTCGGACGTGGCGGTGACGAGTCACGGCCTGCGGCGGCGAGTCCTCGTGCACAGCCTGCTGGCGTTCGTTTTCAATGTCATCATCGTGGCGCTGTCGGTCAACATGGCCGCCTGAGCCGCCCCCCCCGTCGGGACCGATCTGTTGCTCGGGAGCGACAACTGGCCGTCCCGGGCCGTTTCGACTTAAATTGAGACGTTGCGCGGTCCGGCCCATGGTGGGCCACCGCGGCGCAGCGCCCGCTTCCGCCTGTCGAGGCCTGTCATGGAAACGAATCAACGTCGATTGCACCCCCTGATCGCGGCGGCTGCCGTGTCGGTCATCCTGGCGTCCATGGTGGGGATCGCCGTCTTCATGGACTGGTTGCCACGGTCCGATTCCGCCGCCACGGGGATCCCCGCGGCGCCGGTCGCCGAAACTGCGCCGGAACCGGAGGCCACGGCTCCCGCATCCCCGCCGCCGAAGCCTGCGGTGCGCGCCGAGGCACCGGTGAGACACAAGCCGGTGGCTGCAAAACCCAAACCGGTCCCCGAGCCGGAGGAGGCCGCGGCCGTTCCGCAGCCGGTCGCGGCCGCGGAGCCGACACCCGTCGCCGCCCTGCCCACCTGTGGCAACTGCGGCGTGGTCGAATACGTCCAACCGCGGGAACAGCCCGCGAGCCCCGGCGCCGGCATGATCGGGACCGTGGTCGGCGGTGTGGTCGGCGGCGTGCTGGGCAATCAGGTCGGCTCGGGCAAGGGCAAAAAGCTGGCGACGGCGGCCGGCGCCGTCGGCGGCGCGCTGGCGGGGCGACGTATCGAGCAGTCGCGGCGCGGTCAGGCCATGAGCTACGAGATCGGGGTACGCTTCGAGGACGGCCGGTTGCAGACCTTTACGCAGGATACGCCGCCGAACGTATCGGCCGGTCAACGGGTACGCGTCACGGCCGGCACCGTGTTTCCGGAGTGAGGGGCGCATCGTCCGCCGAACACGACCGATTGCCGCGCCCCGCGGCGTCGCCTCAGGGCGGTGCAGCGGATCCGGGCTGGGTGGCGAAGGCCAGCTTTTCGGCACCCGCCCGCTGAAGATCGGCGATGATCGCGGCAACGCGGCCGTAGGGTACGGCCTGATCGGCCCCGAGCCGGATCACGAGTTCGGGCGTTTCGGTCAAGAACTGTCTGATCCGGACCGGAAGCTCGGCGGCGTCGATCGGTCGATGATCGACGCGCACCTCGCCGGACCGGGTCAGTTCCACGTCCAGAATCCGGGGCTCGGCCAGGGGCGGCGCCTCGGCCTGAGGCAGATCGACCCTGAGCGCCTGAGCAAACAGCGGCGCCATGACGATGAAGATCACGAGCAGCACGAGCATCACGTCCACCAGCGGGGTGACGTTGATTTCGGCCATCGGGGTGTCGTTGCTCGAGAGCGCACGGCCCGCCATGAGAACCTCCGTTCGATCCGATGAGGCCGCCGGGTCAGCCGGCCGACGGCACGATTCTATCCCTGTTCCAGCAGTTCGCGCAGGTCGATGATCGCGCCGTGGGCACGCGCCAGATAGGACGACAGCACCAGCGAATGGTTGGCCCACAGGCCGAAACCGCTCCCGTTCAGGATCACCGGGCTGTGCAGCGGCTGCTGGGCCTCCTCCAGTTCGCGAATGATCTGCCGCATGCTCTGCTGGGCGCTCTTGCGGGCGAGTACCGGCGCGAAATCGGTTTCTACGGCACGCAGGAATTGCAGCAAGGCCCAGCTCGCGCCGCGCGCCTCGTAGAACACGTCGTCGATCGCCAGCCACGGGGTCTGGATGAACTGCTCGGCCGGCCGCGGGGTCGACCGGCGTGCGGCACTGTCACCCGCCAGTTCGGTGTCCACGCGCATGACGCCCGCGCTGGCGGACAGCCTTTGGGAAAGATCGCCCAGGCGCTTCTCCACGATGGCCAGATAGCTGCGCAGGTTGTCGCTGCGCGCATAGAACTGGGCATCCGGTTGCTCCGGATCGACCAGACGTCTGCGGTAGCGCTCGAGCGCACGGATGCCCTGGCGGTACTCGCCCTCGGACGGTGGAAAGAGCCAGCTTTCGCTGTCGAAGTTGAACTGCGGCTCCGCAATGGCCAGATCCGGATCCTCGCGCGACTGGGACTGCGAGCGGCTGAAGTCGTTGCGCAGGGCGCGGGCCAGATCGCGGCTCTGGACGAGCACACCGAACTCCCAGTTCGGCATGTTGTCCAGCCAGGCCCCGGGCGGCAACACGTCGTTGCTGAGATAGCCACCCGGCTTGTCGAGCAGCACCCCAACCACATCGATCAGCGTCTGCGTCATCCGGTCGCCGACCACGGCATCGGCGGCGCCGGGCGGCTCGGGCGGGACGGCCGGCTCCCGCGACCAGTGCCAACCCAGCATGCATAACGTGAGCAGCAGGATGGCCGCGGCCGCCCCGATGAGGCGCCCGAAGGAACGTGCGCTGCGGTCGGGCGCAGAGCCGGGTACAGTGTCGGTATTCATGATGATGTCGTCCTCCTCGTCCCTGAGGGAAGC
>PKCW01000053.1 GCA_002862965.1 Pseudomonadota bacterium | reverse complement strand
GCAGCTTGACGAGGCCATGGCGCTGCCGGACGACATCGTGCCGACCGGCCTGCCGAGCGGCCTGCCGTCCGAACTGCTCGCGCGCCGGCCGGACATCCGCGCCGCCGAGCAGATGCTGATCGGCGCCAACGCCAACATCGGCGCGGCGCGGGCCGCGTTCTTCCCGACGATCAGCCTTACGGGCTCGGCGGGCACGGCCAGCGCTTCGCTGGACGGCCTGTTCGATTCGGGCTCGCGGGCCTGGAGCTTCCTGCCGCAGATCACGCTGCCCATCTTCCGCGGCGGCGCGCTGCGCGCCAACCTGGACGTGGCGCACGTACAGAAGCGCATCGAGATCGCCAACTACGAGAAGTCCATCCAGGCGGCCTTCGCCGAGGTGGCCGACGGCCTGGCGGGCAAGCGCACGCTCGATGAGCAGATCCGCGCGGAGCAGCTCCTGGTGGCGGCCAGCCAGAAGGCCTACGAGCTGGCCGAGCAGCGCTTCCAGGAGGGCGTGGACGACAACCTCACTGTACTCGACGCGCAGCGCACGCATTACGGCACGCAGCAGACCCTGGTGCGCACGCGCCTGACGCGGCTGAACAACCTCATCCATCTGTACAAGGCGCTGGGCGGCGGCTGGACTGAGCACACGGTGCAATCGGGCGCCACGGCGCAGCAGTCCGCCCGGTCGCCGGGATGAGGGCCGGCGCGCAGCGGTGGCGTCCCCCATCGCTGCGCGCGGAGAGCTGGATGAGGATTGGTGAACTCGCGCGCTTGACCGGCACGCCCCCTGAGAACATCAGGTTCTACGAACGGGAGGGCCTGCTGCCCGCTCCCGAGCGGTCCCGCAACAACTACCGGCGCTATGGCCCGGCCCATGTCGAGCGGCTTTACCTGATTCGCAACTACCGCGCGTCGGGCATCGGCCTGGATGACATGCGCAACTTGCTGGGCTGGACGCATCGCGAGTCCCCGGAACCCGAGCTGCTGACGCAGGCTGTCCGGGACCATCTCGCCTATGTCGAGGAACGCATGGCGCAACTGACCCGGGTGAAAGAGCACCTGCTCGCATTGGAACGGCAGGCTGTTCCTTCTGCCGCTCGGGAGATTTGCGAGGAGCGACCAGGTTGCGGCGGTTCATGAGCATCGCATGGCCGAATCATGGTCGGATAACTGAACATATATTCATGCGTGTAATATTTCCGGCCAGACAAACGAACAAGAAAGACCGCCCATGACCGACCAGAGCATCACGCGCCGAAACATCGGCGTTCTCACCGCCGCGCAGGCGCTCGGTGGCGCCAGCGCGCCCATCGTGATGTCGCTGGGCGGGCTGGTCGGCCAGCAGCTTGCCAAGGACTCGGCCTGGATCACCTTGCCCGTGAGCCTGTTCGGCCTGGGTCTTGCCATCGGCACCTTGCCTGCGGCGTTCATCATGCGGCGCCATGGCCGCCGCAACGGATACGTGGTCGGGGTCGGCTTCGGCGTGGCCTCGGGCCTGATCGCCGCGCTGGGCATCATGCTGGCCTCGTTCTGGATCTTCTGCGCCGGCACCTTCCTGGCGGGCTTCTACGGCGCGTATGTGCAGAGCTACCGCTTCGCAGCCGCCGACACCGCCGAGGACGCGCTCAAGGCCAAGGCGATTTCCTGGGTGATGGTGGGGGGTCTCGCGGGTGCCATCATCGGGCCGCAGTTGGTGATCTTCACGCGCGACGCGGTAGCGGGCACGCCCTACGTCGGCAGCTTCCTCAGCCAGGCGCTGCTGCCGCTGATCGCCCTGCCGATCTTGCTGATGCTGCGCACGCCGCGCCAGACCCCGGCCGAAGCCGCCGCCGACAGCGGCCGCACGGTGCTGCAGCTCCTGGCGATGCCGCGCTACGCGCTGGCCGTGGCCGCGGGCGTGGTGTCCTATGGGGTGATGGCGTTCGTGATGACCGCCGCGCCGGTGGCGATGGTCAACCACGGGCATTCGGTGGACAACGCCGCCCTGGGCATCCAGTGGCACCTGCTGGCGATGTTCGGGCCGAGCTTCTTCACTGGGCGGCTGATGGTGCGCTACGGCAAGGAGCGCGTGACCGCCGTGGGCATGGTGCTGCTCGCCGCCTCCGGGGTGGTGGCCCTGGGCGGGCTCGGCCTGTCCCACTTCTGGGGCTCGCTGGCGCTGCTGGGCATCGGCTGGAACTTCAGCTTCATCGGCGCGACGGCGGTGGTCACCGATTGCCACACCCCGGCCGAGCGCAGCAAGGCGCAGGGCATGAACGATTTCTTCGTCTTCGCCGCCACGGCGGCCGTGTCGTTCCTCGCGGGATCGATCCTGCACAGCTCGGGCTGGCAGGCGGTCAACTGGATGATCTTCCCGGCCCTGGCGCTGATCTTGGTGCCGCTGCTGTGGCAGACCGCGCGAAAGCCGGTGCGGCTAGGTCCGGGCTGATCGGGCCGATGCGGGAGGTGTTCCATCTAGCGGTCGCCTCAGGCGCTACATCACCTGCTTCCACCGCTGCAGCTTCGACAGCGCGTTGTCGTAGGCGGCGGAAGTGAAGGACTGGATCTTGCGCCGAGGGTCTTCATCGGCATCAACGGCGAAATGAGGGGCTTGACCTTCCAACAATGGGAAGCCCTACAGTGACTCCATCAATCTCATTCAAGGAGTTTTTCATGAGAGTCAACAAGTTCAGCCTGTTGTTCATTGCGGGCGCCGTCGTGGTCGCCATCGGCCTGATGGCCGTTCAGAAGAAGGTGGTCCCGTCGGGTGAAGTGATGCAGGCCAATGCGAGCGGAGATCACCAAGGGCACGCGATGCCCTCCAGCGCCTCGGCCAATGACAGCCCTTCCACGACCGCGTATCGCGCCGTGAACGACCAGATGCACGCGGGGATGGGAGCGCAGTTCACTGGCAACGCCGACGTCGATTTCATGCGCGGCATGATCCCGCACCACCAGGGCGCGATCGACATGGCCAAGGTGGCGTTGCAGTACGGCAAGGACCCGGAGGTCCGCAAGTTGGCTGAGGAGGTTATCTCTGCGCAGGAAGGCGAGATCGCCATGATGAATAAGTGGCTTGGAGAACGCGGCCAACAGGCGGCGACCGGCAGCTCGGGCGACGCCTCGACGACCGCCTACCGTGCCGGCAATGACCGCATGCACGCCGACATGATGATTGACTTCAGCGGCGATGCCGATGTGGACTTTATGCGCGGCATGATCCCGCATCACCAGGGCGCGATCGACATGGCCAAGGTGGCGTTGCAGTACGGCAAGGACCCGGAGGTCCGCGAGTTGGCTCAGGAGGTTATCTCTGCGCAGGAAGGAGAGATCGCCATGATGAAGAGCTGGCTTGCCGCTCGGGGAAAGTGAAGGCACGACCATGAACCAAGCCAGCACCCCGCGCATCATCATCTATAGCACTCCAGCCTGCCCGGACTGTCGGGTGCTGAAGGAGTGGCTGTCCCAGCAGAGCATCGTGTTTGAAGAACGCGACCTGACCGACCCGAAGATTTCTGCGGAAGCCAAGTCACGAACCGGCGTGCGCGTGGCTCCGATCACGCTCATCGGTAATGAGGTCTTCTATGGCACCTTTGCGAGCCAGAAGCCGGGGCTGATGAAGGCGCTCGGCCGTTCGACAAGTAGATGAAGGGTCTCAAGAAATACTTGGCCCGCGCTGCCGTCCAAGCTCCCAAGATACGCCGCCACCGCGCACCACGGCGGCGATATGCTGCCCCAGCCGCTGCTCGATCACCGGCCGCCACGGCACCAAGCTGAATCCCATGCCGTCGTCCAGCATCGCGTAGCGCCCGCTGGCGAGCATGACGCTGCGCCGGTAGATGCCAGCCACGCGCTGCCCGTCGGCCACCGGGCGATGCTCCAGGCCGGTTTCAGCGGCAATGCCCTTCGCGGCCTGTGCCAGTTCCCGGTTGCGCAGTGTGCCCAGCAGGTTGCGCGCCAGGATCACGCGCTGCCCGCGCCGCTCGGCCAGCCCCTGTTCGGCCAGGAAGTCGGCGCGCTGTTGCATGGCCTGTTTGGCCTCGCCACCAAAGCCCAGGTCGCCCAGGCCCGAGCCGCCGCCGATCAACTGCTGGTCGAGCCACGTGGCCCCGATCACGCGGGCCTGCCGCTCGATGGGCAAGTGCGATTTCAGCTCCACGGCCACGCCGCCCAGGCGCTGCGCGTCGTACTGGCGGCCACGCTCGGCCAGGTCGTCCGGCACCTTCCATAGCCCTTCGGCAACGCGCTCCACAATGCCGGCCCGACGCAGGGCCTCCAGCCGGCGGATGTGGGCGGCGACGACTTCTTGCGGGTCGCGTCCGGCCTTGGCCCGGCCCTGCCCGATCGCCAGGTGATGGTCAGTGCGGTACAGGCCATCGCTCGCCAGCGCGGCGATGTTCTTGTCGGCTGCGCGCACGTCGGCCGAGCCTTTCACCTCCACCACGGCGCCGCTCGGGTAGTTCGCCAGCTCGTCGCGGGCGTTGAGCGCGACGTAATGGGCCTTGCCGTCCACCCCGTCGATGACCAGATAGCCCCGGTCGCGCAGCTCGTCGGCCAGCCCCTTCGCGGCCACACGGCCGAGGATGGTTCGGCCATCGTCCCCCGGCTCGAACACGGCCAGCTCGCGCGGCTCGCCGCGCATGGCCCGCTGCACGGTGCGGATGATGTCGCCGCGCTCGCCCAGCGCGCGCAATGTCTTTTCCGCATCGGCATGGATGGCCCAGGTGCCGGGCTGCGTCTCGTCGGCCAGGCCCAGGCGCTGCAAGTGTTGCAGGCGGCCGATTAGCATCAGGCGTTGGCGCTGCAAGCGGGGGGCGTTGAACCTTTCGACGCGCACCAGGCCATCGCCGCCGGCCTCGCCTATCTCACGCTTGAGGGTGCGATCCAGGCTCGTCCACCGCTCTTGCTCCACCTCACGCTGCAAGGTCTGCTGGATCTCCAGTTCGGTGCGCGGCCCCAGCCATTCGGTCGCCAGCTCGGCGGCGCGATAGCGGAAGCCATCGGCGATGTAGTCGCCCGCGATGATGAGGTCTTTGCCGGTGTCGTCGCGCCCGCGCACGACGATGTGCGTGTGCGGGTTGTCGGTGTTCCAGTGGTTCACGGCCACCCAATCGAGGCCCGTACCCAGGTCGGCCTCCATGCGGCCCATGAGGTGCCGCGTGTAGGTGCGCAGGTCTTCCAGCTCCGCGCCATCCTCGGGCGAGAGGATGAAGCGGAAATGGTGCCGGTCGTCGGCGCAGCGTTCCTTGAAGGCGTCGAGATCGGCCACGTCTGTCTGCGGCCCGTAGGCTTGGCCCGGCTCGCCGTCGCGGCCCACGCCGTCGCGCTCGATGTAGCGCAGGTGCTTGGCGAGCGACTGCGGGCTGGCCCGCTGGTGGTTCACCAGCAGCGTCTTGATGGTCGCGCGCCGCGACATAGGCGTCAGCTTCGCCCCGGCGAAGCGTGCTGCCGTGTGGCCGCGCCCCAGGCGCGAGCCGGGCCGCTGGCCGGTGCCACTCGCCGATGCCGGACGGCGCACCGTGGACTTGCCGCTGCTGGCTTTGCCCGCCTGTTTGAGCACCTTGGAAACGAAGCTCTGCCCCTGGCCCTTGCCCCGGTTCTTCGGGGCGCTGGGGCGCACGCGGAAATCGTCGTCGCGGCGGTCGGTCATGGCTGCGCTCCCTGCAAGCTCTGGCGTGTCCTGTCGTGCGAAGCACGCGGACATGCCTGCATTGGCGCGACCTTCGCGCCGAACGCGGCACGGCGGCAAAGCCGCTCCGTGCCGCGCCACCCCCATGTGCAGACTGGCTTTCGACGCGGCCCGGTGCCGCGTCCTTTTGTCTTGCCTTCCGCCTTTGCCTCCTGCTTGCGCTCCCGGCAATGGCGGCCGGGTGGCGCTGCGCTGCTGGCAGCCAGCCCACCGGCGAACGCGGCCAGGGCCGCAGGCCGGGCGCGTTCAAGGCAAGACGCCTGCACAGTGGACGGCTGCGACCCGATTCAAGGCTGCGTCCACACCCCGGTGACGCGCAACTGCGATGATCTGGACCCTTGCACCGACAACGACATCTGCGACGCCACCGGTCACTGCGCCGGGACCAACACCG
>PKCW01000192.1 GCA_002862965.1 Pseudomonadota bacterium | reverse complement strand
CGTCGGCCTCACGCAGAAAGCCGATGATCTGCTCTTCCGAAAAACGCTTCTTCACGTCCAATCTCCTTCGTCTGGGGGATTGGACTCCAAACCACACCGCTACTCAAATGCGGGGGGACGTCGACGGTGACCTTGATGGACGGCGAGGTTGCAGACGTCGAGAGCTATGGACTGCCGTCCATGTGGTCGATTCATCTGCTCTGGGTGGCGGTTGGACTGCTCTGGGTCGCCTATTGGTTCAGGCGGCTACCGGTGATGATGCGTCGCTATGTCGCGGTGCAGCAGTACGGTGAGGTCGAGGCTGAACGGCGCCTTATCAGCATCCAGGATATCGTGGTGAGCGCGAGCTTTGTGCTTGCCATTCTCGGACTCACGTTCGGCTTGATGATGTGGTCGTTCAATCGCTATGAGATTACGATTCCTTTGCAGACCGGCAAGGTGGAGGCCCCGGTGATCCCCCTGCCGGAATCGCAGCAACAGGTCGATGTAAATGTGAAACAGGCGAAATTCGATCTGCCTTCGCGGCGGATGGAAATGACCGTGGAGATAACCAATCGGTCGACCGAACCGGTACGGATCGGACAGTTCGTGACGGGCTATGCGCGTTTCGTCAATTCGAGCGTGCTGCACGATGAAAAGTCTGACCGCTATGATCCGGTTGCGCCTTCTGGTTTGACGAGCGACATCGAGTGGATCGAACCTGGCCAGACGCGTTCGGTCAATCTGACGGTGGCTGATGCGCTCTGGGGCGAGCAGCGGCTGACCGACATCGTTGCCGAGCCGGATCTGCGGTTTGCAGGGCTGTTGTTCTTCTATTCCGCCGATGGTCAACGGCACATACGTGAAATTGGTGCCCGGATGACACCCAATTTCCTCCCGGGCTATCAGCCCGTCAACCGTCACGGCGGCCATGTGAAGCTTCAGGGTCCCGGTTCCCTGGGCTGACAAAGCGCACTCTCGGGATCAGGTCGAGTGTTCGGCCTGATCCCGTTTTGCGCGGTCGGTGTTCGACTGTTCCCAGCGCCAGGCATCTGCCAGCAGGGTTGGCAGGTCGCTGCGACGGACGGACCAGCCGAGGACCGTTCGAGCCATGCTGGGGTCGGCGACCAGTACCGGCGGATCCCCCGGCCGCCTCGGGCCGAGATGGTGCGGCACGCGCCGTCCGGTGAGTTGCTCGACCGCGGCGAGGACTTGCAGGACCGAGTATCCCTGTCCAGTACCGAGATTGAGGGAGCACGTGTCACCGCCGGCGAGTAGATAGTCCAGCGCGAGGGCGTGCGCTGACGCCAGATCGGATACATGCACGAAATCGCGAATGCAGCTTCCGTCGGCTGTGGGGTAGTCCGTCCCATGCACGGTCAACGTCGGCCCGGTTCCGGATGCTGCTCGCAATGCCAAGGGTATGAGGTGGCTCTCCGGATCATGTCGCTCCCCGAGTTGTCCGTCGGGATCAGCGCCTGCGGCGTTGAAATAGCGTAGGGAAACCGATTTCAATCCATAGGCATGGTCGTAGTCGCGCAACAACTGCTCCACCATCCATTTGCTGCGACCATAGGGGTTGATCGCATCGCACGGATGGCTCTCGGCCAGGAGTGCGGTCCGGGGAACACCGTAGACGGCTGCCGTCGACGAAAAGACGAACTTCCGGACACCGTGCTGCAAGAGCGTGTCGAGCAGTTGCTTGGTCAGGACAAAATTGTTGTGGTAGTACGCGCTCGGATTACGGACCGATTCGCCAACCTGGATCAGGGACGCGAAATGCATCACCGCGTCATAGCGGTTTTCCGTCAGCACGCGCTCGAGGAGGCCTCGGTCGCCCATGTCGCCCACGACCAGCCGCCCGTTGCGGACGGCGTCTCGGTGTCCATGACTGAGATTGTCGAGCGCAACGCTCCAGTGCCCGAGTTGATCGAGGTGTTTCAGCATATGGGAGCCGATGTATCCGGCGCCGCCGATGACCAGGACTTTTCGCGTGATTGGGGTCAATGGTGCTCTCGTGGACGGTAAATCGATTGATCGATGACGCCAACGGCGATGACCGGGGGTGACCAGGCTTTCATCCGGTGGAATAGGTTTCGCGAGAGACCCGTGGGCAGTCTCCTAGGACGTCGCCGGTATATGGGGTGGGTCAATAAGCGCCCCGCCGTCGCAGGACGACCCAAGCCGTCTTGCAGACGATGGCGAGGTCCACGGCCAAGCTTCGGCGTCCGATGTACTCGCGATCCAGTTGGACCCGATCATCATAGTCGACGTCGCTGCGCCCGCTGACCTGCCAGAGACCGGTCACGCCTGGACGGGCCGCGAGGTAACAATCCGCGTGTCGCCCGTAGCGCTTGAGTTCGTCCGCAATGATCGGTCTCGGGCCGACCAGGCTCATGTCTCCGCGCAGCACGTTCCAGAACTGCGGCAGTTCATCGAGGCTGTACTTGCGCAGAAACTTGCCGATGCGCGTCACCCGTGGGTCATCTTTGAGCTTGAAATCGCGTTCCCATTCCAGGCGCAGGTCGGCGCGATCGGCAAGCAAGCGATCGAGGACGAACTGCGCGTTCGGGACCATCGTCCTGAACTTGTAGCACGGGAAAGACCGGCCTCCCTGTCCGATGCGGGTGTGGGCAAACACAATGTTAGGACCGCTCAGGCGGACCAAGGCCGCGACGACCGCCAGAACGGGCGCCAGAGCGAGCATCAGTGCCAAGGCGCCGACGATGTCGAAAGCACGTTTCACGATGTCGCTGCCTGAGGTGGCGCCGACATCGCCCTGCGCGACCGCGCCGTTGAGCTTCGCTTGCACGAGGATTCGTGCCATTTCCATATCGACTTTCGATTGTGGCTGGGACATGTTACATGCCTCCGGAAAGGGGGGCGGCGCATCCGTGTCGCCCGACTTCGTCCTTGATGGCGTGTCCTCATGATGAAATGCAGATTTTGCGCCAATATTTCACGGCGGCAATACGGGCATTTCCAGCTGGTGGAGCGGCGGCAGTCCCCTTGCGTCGACCGGATTCCGGACAACGCTGCATCATCCTTGTGCATTAAAGGTCAATGTATAGCATGGCTTGCAGTTTCATGGCCAGTGCCGCATGGGCTGGGCCTCGCCGATGAGCCTGAATGTCGCCCGGTGCACTCCGAAAGGCCCGCCGTTCGCTGGCAGAAGGGGTCGTCAAGTGTCCCGTCGCGTCAGTTTTTGTCCACCGTGGGCAGGCGGTGCGGCATCGATCCGGTCTCGATATGGCCGGGCCGTCGCAACGCGCCGGTAAGGAGCATCGCTGGCCGCGTAGCCGAGGCTGCGCATCGGGGTATACTTCGTCCCGCAAGCGTTCCCGGAACAGCGGCCCCGGTAGCTCAGATGGATAGAGCGTCCCCCTCCTAAGGGGAAGGTCACACGTTCGAATCGTGTTCGGGGCACCATTCAGAACAGAACTCTGAACACCGGCTACGCCGGGTTTTCCGCCAGAGGCGGCGAGCAGAGTGCGCAGCAGTTCTGATTTCGATCCCATGATGCGGACCTCTTTGTCCGCAACCTCGACGCGCTGGGCCAAGGCACGGAGGTGGTCGCGGCGGTAGCCGCCGCTGTCCAGCCGGATGCGCTGGCGGGCCGTTCGGGCGAAGGTTCTGACCATATCGGGGCTGACGGCCTGATTGCCGGCATGGTCGAGCGCGGCTTGGGCGCGCTCGGCGTCGGCGCTGGCCTGCTCCCGAATCGCCTTGAGGCCGGCGATGCGCTCCTTCAGGCCGGGGGCGTCGAGGTCGGCGACGCCGGACTCGAGGGCGTCGAAGAGCCGGTTGAGGTGCTGGTCGGTCTCGGCGATCCGCTTATGCAGTTCGGCCAGGTGCTCGCGGCGGCGCTCGGTGCGCTCCTGACGGCGGTCGAGGACGCTGGCGAGGATGGTTTCCAGCCGCTCGGGTTGAAGCAGACGATCTTCCAGATGGCCCGCGACCAGTTGATCGAGCCGGTCCATCGGGATTGAGCGGCCCTCGCAGCCGGTCTTCCCCTGCCGGGCCTTGGTCGAGCAGGTGTGGTAGCGATAGACGCCGCCCGCACTGCCCTTGCCGGTGCGCATGGTCATCGCGCCTCCGCATTTGGCGCAGAAGCAGATGCCGGTAAGGAGGGTTGGGCCGCTGGCGATGCGGGCCGGCGTCATCCGTGGATCGCGGGCCTTGAGGCGGGCTTGCACCGTGTCGAACGTCTCGCGGTCGATCAGCGGCGGGCAAGCCATGATCGCCACCTCGCTCTCGGGCTTCCTTTCCCGGCTCTTGAAGGATCGCTTGTTGAACCTGTGCTCGCCGATATAGGTCGTGCGGGTGAGAATCTGATGGACCGAGGCCAGCCCCCAGAGCCCACCGTCGCGGGTGAAGATGCGCCTTTCGTTGAGATGGCAGGTGATCGCCTTGACGCCCATCGGTCCCTTCACACCGTCGCCCTCAAGGAACAGGCGGTAGATCAGCCGCACCGTATCGGCGTGCAGCGGGTCGATCTCCAGCTTCTTCTTGATCTTCGATCCGCGCTGCTCGGCCGCGACGATGCGGTAGCCGATCGGCGGCAGCGCGCCGTTCCAAAAGCCCTGGCGGGCATTCTCATTCATCGCCCGCAGGACGTGCTTGGCGTTCTCCTTGGACTGGTACTCGTCGAACAACGCCATGATCTGCCGCATCATGACGTGCATCGGATCGTCGCCCATCTCCTGCGTGATGGAGACGAGCTTGACGCCGTTCTTAGCGAGCTTTCGAACGTAGAACTCCAGCTCAAAGTGGTCGCGGAAGAAGCGAGAGAAGCTGTGGACCACGACAATATCGAACGGCGCGGGCTTGGACGTGCCCGCCTCGATCATCCGCTGGAACTCCGGTCTGCGGTCGTTGGTGGCCGAAGCGCCCGCTTCGATGAAGGTCTCGACCGGCTCATAGCCGCGTGAGGTGCAATAGGGTTCGCCCTGGCGCTTCTGATCGGGGATGGAGACATCGTGCTCGGCCTGCCGCGCCGTCGAGACGCGCAAGTAGAGGGCGGCGCGCAACGGCATGGTCGGCGTCTGTCTCCTTCTCACCTCATCGGCACGGCCCGAACAGCTCATCGAAAAGATCGCCGAACCACGCCTCGAACACGTCCACCTCGGCCTCGGTGACGGGAATGTGCTCGGGCCAGTCGTCGGTGACGGTCCAGGTCGAAAGGTCGTGTTTCGGCGGCCGGCCCGAAAACGGCCACGGCTGACCGAGCAACGCTTCAAGCTGCTCGGAGGCGGTCGGCGGGCGTTCCTTGCGAAGTCTGGCCATTGGCCCAGAATCGCCGAACGACGCCCTTGAAAGAATAGCCTTTCTCTACGCTGGAAGCCTCCGCGAGCCGTGGCGCAAAAATACTTGCACGCGGCGGCGCGGGGCGGAGATGGCGCAGGAGCGAAGGCGGCGCGCGTCATGGCGATACCAAGCTCAACGCCGTCGTCACCGGCAGATAGAGGGTGCGCGGCCGCCTGAGCAACGGCGCGAAGCCGAAAGCCGCATAGAAAGCTGCCGCGCTGTCGTCGATAGCGTCGGCAAAGATGGCGTGCGCCCCAATAGGGGTGGTGGCGACGGTCTTGATGGCGTCGAACAGCAAGGTTTCGCCAAGTCCCTGCCCGGCGTAGTCGCTATGCCGCCCGAGCCAACCGATCAGCACGGCCGGAACGGTCGGATAGCGCGGCAGCTTCTTCGCCAGCGGCTCGGGGACTTCGTTCAAGGGCACGTTGCTGGACGACAGGGTATAGAAGCCAGCCACCCGATCCGTCGCGATCTCTCTGGCGACGAAGCAGGTGGCGTATTTGCGCTTCACGTCCTGCGAGACCGTCTCGCGGAAGTAGCTGTCGATCCGGTCGTTGCCGCAGGTGAAATCCGCCCGCTTGTGCGCCTTCGCCAACGGCTCGATGACGAAGCGGACACTCACCGGCGTTCGATCAGCTCGGCATGACGCTTCGCGGCACGGATCAGCCGCTCATTCGGCTTGGGCGGATCGATCAGCGCCTCGGCGAAGCGGATTTGATCCTCGCGGGCGAGCCGCATGAGGGCTGGGCTTCGGCCCGCGCTTCTCTAACTGCGCAGGTGGTCCAAGCGCACGGTGGCTTATTCCATCCCGCCCTGAACGAGGGCAGCCTTGACGAGGCTTGGCGTGAGTTAGCCGCGGCTACGAGCTTGACGAAGCTTAAGCGGTGGTCTGGGTTGGGTCTAACTTACCCATTACACTCGTGCGCCTACGAG
>PKCW01000027.1 GCA_002862965.1 Pseudomonadota bacterium | reverse complement strand
TGGGGGGACTCGACGTTCTGGTATTGAATGCCGGCTATCAGAAGAATCGCGAGGGCCTCGAATCGCTGTCGACGGCAGAGATGGATCGTGTCTTCAAAACCAATCTGTACGGGACGCTGTGGGTGGCGCGGGCGGCCCTGCCGCACCTGAGCCCAGGCGCGAGCATCATCACCACCGCATCCATCCAGGCCTCATCACCGACACCCGACTTGCTCGACTATGCGATGACCAAGGCTGCACAGGTCGCGTTTACCCAAGCACTGGCGCAGGAACTGACGCCCCGGGGCATCCGGGTCAACGCCGTGGCGCCCGGTCCGATCTGGACGCCGCTCATTCCAGGCACGGGCTGGGACGAGAAACTCGAGACCTTTGGCCAGAGCACGCCCATGGGCCGCGCCGGTCAGCCGGCGGAACTGGCGAGCGCTTATGTGTTTCTCGCCAGCGCCGAAGCCTCGTATGTTTCCGGGGCCATCATTCCGGTAACGGGCGGGCGGCCATTCTAGTCGCCGCACGGGACGACGATGCCGGGGGGCGTGCGGCACGCCCCCGCCGCCACACCCCTACGCATCCCTCAGTCGGGCGCCGCGCTTGCGCCGGCTGAGGTCGAGCGCCGAATGACCTTCGGCCGAGCGCGCCGTGTCATAGCTGTCGTGGCCGGCGAGTTCGAACAACACGAAGCTTCGCGATCCCACCTGATGAACGTCACCGAAAGCTTGAGGCGTGGGCGCCGAATCGACAGCCGTTGCGGCCGTATCGATCCGTTGCTGCCATTGCGCCCCGCCCGCGACTTCGGGCAGACGGAACGCGACCGGCTCATAGTGCGCATTGAAGATCAGCAGCAGCGTCGCGTCGCGTCCCCGCTGGCGGATGCCGGACACCTGCGCCCTGCCGTCCAGCAGGACGCCAAAGCATTGCATGGATGCGTCGGCCCAGTGTGCCGTTTCCATCTCGGTACCGCCGGCGTTGACCCAGGTGACGTCCTTGATGCCCAGTTCCTCGCTGTAGATACCGGTCAGGAAACGGTTGCGACGCAGGATGTGATAGTGCTGGCGCAGTTGCATCACGCTGCGCACGAAATCCACCAGTGCCCGACCCTGGGCATCGATGTCCCAGTTCACCCAGGTGATGTCGTTGTCCTGGCAGTAGGCGTTGTTGTTGCCACCCTGGGTGCGCCCGAACTCGTCTCCGGCGAGCAGCATTGGCGTCCCCTGCGAGAGCAGCAGGGTCGCCAGCAGGTTGCGCATCTGGCGCTGGCGCAGTGCAACGACCTCGGCGTCGTCGGTAGGACCTTCCACGCCACAGTTCCAGGAGCGGTTGTCGGACGAGCCATCCTGATTGTTCTCCCCGTTGGCCTCGTTGTGCTTGTCGTTGTAGGTCACGAGATCGCGCAGCGTGAAGCCGTCGTGCGCCGTGATGAAGTTCACCGAGGCCCACGGGCGCCGCCCCTGATAGTTGAAGATGTCGGCCGAGGCGCACAACCGCGGCGCCAGCGCGGCAGCGGACGCCTCGCCGCGCCAGTAATCGCGCACCGTATCCCGGAACTGGTCGTTCCACTCGCCCCAGCCGGGCGGAAACGCGCCGACCTGATAGCCGCCGGGACCGCAATCCCACGGCTCGGCGATGAGCTTGACGGCGCGCAGCGTCGGGTCCTGGCTGCAGGCCTTGAGAAAACCGCTCTGGTTGTCGAAACCGTTCGGCTCGCGCGCGAGGATGGTGCCGAGATCGAAGCGGAAGCCGTCGACGTGGGTCTGTTCCACCCAGTAGCGCAACGAATCCATCACCATCTGCATCACCCGCGCGTGGCTCACGTTGAGCGTATTGCCGGTGCCGGTGTCGTTGATGTAGTAGCGCGGCTGATCGGGCAGCAGGCGGTAGTAGCTGGCGTTGTCGATGCCTTTGAACGACAGCGTCGGGCCCTTCTCGTTGCCCTCGGCGGTGTGGTTGTAGACCACGTCCAGAATCACTTCCAGACCGGCCTCATGGAAGCGCGCGACCATCTCCTTGAATTCCCGCAGGGTCTGCTCGGGCTCGTGGGCAAAGCGGGTATCGGGCGCGAAGAAACCGATGGAGTTGTAGCCCCAGTAGTTGGTCAGGCCTTTTTCGAGCAGGTGGTTGTCGTTGACGAAGGCGTGGATCGGCAGCAACTCGACCGAGGTGATGCCCAGCGACTTGATGTGGTCGATCACCTCCGGGACCACCAACCCGCCATAGGTGCCTTGCAGATGCCCAGGGACCGCCGGATGGCGCCGGGTGTAGCCGCGCACGTGCAGTTCGTAGATCACCGTCTGATCGAAGGGCACCAGCGGCTTGCCGTACTGCGTGCGGAACGTGCGGCCGGGTTTGCCGCTCCAGTCGAAATTGGGATCGACCACCACGCACTTGGGCATGAACGGCGCGCTGTCGCGTTCGTCGAAGGTCAGATCATCCCCGGTCTCCATCTGATACCCGAACAAGGCCGGGTTCCAGATCACCTCACCCGTATGTCCGCAGGCATAGGGATCGAGCAGGAGCTTGTGGGGATTGAAGCGATGGCCCGCCTCGGGTTCGTAGGGACCGTGAACACGGTAGCCATAGACCGTGCCGGGGCCCACCTCCGGCAGATAACCGTGCCAGATCTGGTCGGTGTGCTCGGGCAGTTCGATGCGAGCAACTTCCTTTTTGCCCTTGTCGTCGAACAGGCACAGTTCCACCTTGGTCGCGTGGGCCGAAAACAGGGCAAAGTTGGTGCCCTGCCCGTCCCAGGTGGCCCCGCAGGGAAACGGCAAACCTTCCCTGATCGTGATTCGGCGCGATGAGTTCATGGTTTTTCCTTGGGTTCGATGAAGTCGAAAAAAGGGCAGATTCGATCCGTTGCAGGACATGAGGGCGAAACGGTCCGACACCCCCACAAGCGCCCGTTTCGCGCGGCGGTCAGGCGCACGTCCTTCGTCCGACCACAGGCCAAACACTGATGAGACCGGATAGGAACCGGCAAGTTTCTCTAAAAGCATCGGCGGCGCAGGACTGGGTCAGACGGCGCCCGGCAATGGGCCATGGGTGATCGTTGGGAATTTTCCGGACACCGGTCGGTCCCAATAAGGCATTGACCCGCCTAGTCAAAGACCAGACAGGCGCTTCGATGGCCTCACCTGTGATGACTGGAAAGGAGAAATCATATGGCGACCAAGCCCAATCTCGAGCAGGTTCATGAACTCTTGATCCAGGCGCTGGAAACCGAAATCGGCGGCGAAAAGATTTACGAAACCGCCATTTCATGTGCCGTCAATACCGATCTCAAGGAAGAATGGCAGGGCTATCTGGACGAGACCCGCCATCACCAGCAGGTGCTGCTGGAAGCCTTTCGCAAACTCGACCTCGATGCAGGCACGCAAACCCCGGGCCGCGCCGTGATCGCGCATCTCGGCCACTCGCTCGTCAAAGCCATGGAGATGGCCCGCGCCGCCGGCAAGCCGGAGGCCGCGCAGCTGGTGGCCGGGGAATGCGTCGTCCTCGCCGAGACCAAGGACCATCTCAACTGGGAGCTGATCCAGACGCTGAGCGACAAAATCGGCGGCAAGTACAAGACCGTGCTGACCGAAGCGCAGGAAGCGGTGGAAAGTCAGGAAGACCACCACCTCTATCACAGCAAGGGCTGGACGCGCGAACTGTGGATCGAGAGCCTGGGTCTGCCCGCCGTCCTGCCGCCGCCCGAGGAGATCAAGCAGGTGGAGACGGCCATCGGTGCGGCCCGCGCGGAGCAAAGCCGGGATGCCCTTCTGTAGTGTCAGAGGCTCACGCCGATCGTCTTTCGGCGGCGCGGCACCCACCCCGAGGGCACGTCCATCGCCACGCCCCTCGGGTGCGATGCGGACGCCTCGACGGCGCCAAATCCGTGGACGGGCACCGTGCTCGTCCGCGGCGCGCACGTGACCAGACCGATGATCGCACACGATTCCGGCTCCCATCCCGGCCCGGACGAGCCCGAAAATCGACGGTGCTTCGACGACGAACGCCGATGATCGGGCGCAAGCTACACCCCTGTCTTGCCCCATCGGCGGTGTGAAGACATCGCCTGCGCGCATGGCGCAACCGAGCGCGCGTCGCTCGCCAGTTGAGCCGGGCACGAAAAATTCAGATACCGCGACGCGCTGTCGCGTCGTCGCCCACCGCCGGCATCGTGCCGGCGAGGCTTGCGCTCCCTTTTGGCTGCGCGCGAGGCAGCAGGGCTGGGCCCGGTTTGCGGCGCTGGCAGCACCACGGTTCGGCTGAAAAGCGCATTAACCATTCAAATACAGTGTGTTGAATCCTGGCATGACCTCTGCTTTATGCATATTGGATCTGAAAAATCCAGTTGTTCATAAGGAAACGTCATGGCAAAGCTTGTTCTCATCAACGGCAGCCCCTCTGCCCAGTCGCGGACCGGGCGCCTGCTCGATCATTTCGCGACAGAACTCGAACGCGACGGCTGGACCGTCGATCACCTGGCGCTGCGGACGCTGCCGGCGGTCGCCCTGCTCGGCGCCGATTTCGCCGCCCCGGACCTGATCGGGGCGCGCGAACGCGTCGAGGCGGCCGATGCCATCATCGTCGCAACCCCTGTCTACAAGGGCGCCTATACCGGCCTGCTCAAGGCCTTCATCGATGTCCTGCCGCAACGCGCGCTGGTGGACAAGAGCGTGCTGCCGATCGCCAGCGGCGGGACGCTGGCCCACTACGGCGTGATCGACCACGCCCTGAAACCCGTGCTCGCGGCGCTGGGCGCGACCTACACCCTGCCCGGCCTCTTCGTTCTGGACACCGATCTCAAATCCGCCGAGGCGGGGGGCGGATTCAGCGCCGAAATCCTGCTGCGGCTGGAGAGTGCGCGGCTCGCGCTCGGTCGGCTGCATGGCCTGACCATCCGGCCGGCGAACGAAGCCGATCTTCCCCTGCGTCAATACGGAAGCTGATTTCATGAGCACACCCCGACAACTGCATCTGGCCGGCTTCTTTTCCGCCGGCAACGTCACCCACGCCCATGGCGCCTGGCGCCATGCCCGCGCCAGCAATGGCTTTCTGACCAAGGCGTACTACCAGCACATCGCCCGCACCCTGGAGCGCGGCAAGTTCGATCTCCTGTTCCTGCCCGATGGGCTGGCGGTCGAGGACGGCTACGGCGACAACCTGGAGACCGGCGTGCGCTATGGCGGTCAGGGCGCGGTGGCGCTGGAGCCGGGCGCGGTGATCGCCACCATGGCGGCCGTCACCGAGCATCTGGGTCTCGGCGCGACGGTGTCCACCACCTACTACCCGCCCTATCACGTCGCGCGCCTGTTCGCGACCCTGGACCAGCTCTCCGCCGGACGCGTTTCCTGGAACGTGGTGACTTCGCTCAACCACACCGAGGCGCGCAACTTCGGCTTCGAGCAGCACCTCGAGCACGACGCCCGCTACGACCGTGCGGATGAGTTCCTGGCCGCGGTGCGCAAGCTGTGGAACAGCTGGGACGCCGATGCGCTCAAGCTGGACAAGGCCGCGGGCCTGTTCGCCGATCCGGCCAAGGTGCGCTACGTCGATCATCAGGGCGAGTGGCTGAAAGTGCGCGGACCGCTGCAGGTGCCGCGTTCGCCGCAGGGTGAACCGGTGATCCTGCAGGCCGGGCTGTCGGATCGCGGCAAGCGCTTTGCCGGCCGCTGGGCCGAGGCGGTGTTCAGCGTCGCGCCCAACCTCGCCTTCATGCAGGCGAACTACCGGGACATCAAGGCACAGGTCAAGGCCGCTGGCCGCGATCCGGGGCAGACCAAGATCTTCACCGCCGTCATGCCGGTACTGGGCGAGACCGAGGCCATCGCCCGCGAGCGGCTGGGGTATCTGAACGCGCTGGTGCATCCCGAGGTCGGCCTCTCCACGCTGTCGAGCCATACCGGCATCAATCTCGCGGCCTATCCGCTGGACGCGCCGATGAGCGAGGTGCTGCGTGATCTGAAGTCGCGCAACGTGCCGACGCCGCTGCACATGTTCGCGATGGCGATGCAGGCCCACGACCTGACCCTGGGCGAAATGGGTCGGCGCTACGGCACCAATGTGGCCTTCGTGCCGCAGTGGGTCGGCACCGGCGAACAGATCGCCGATCAGCTCGAGGCCCATTTCAAGGCCGAGGCCGCCGACGGCTTCATCGTATCCCCCGCCTTCCTGCCCGGCGCCTACGACGAATTCGTCGATCAGGTGGTGCCGATCCTGCAGGCCCGCGGACTGTTCCGGACCGAATACGAAG
>PKCW01000235.1 GCA_002862965.1 Pseudomonadota bacterium | reverse complement strand
GGCCCCACGTGGCGCCCGATGGGCTCTCGCCGCCCTTGCTGCAGGCCATCGCGCGTGAGCTGGCGCGCGGCGGGCAGGCCATGCTGTTCCAGAACCGGCGCGGCTATGCGCCGATGGTGCGCTGCCGGGCCTGCGGCTGGATCGCCGGCTGCGCGCATTGCGACGCCCGCCTGACGCTGCATCGTGAGCCGGGCCGACGGGACATGCTGATCTGTCATCATTGCGGCGCGCGCCGCCAGCGCCCCGCGCAGTGCCCCGACTGCGGCGCGCCGGAGCCGGACATCATCGGCATGGGCACTGCGCGCGTCGAGGAGGCCCTGCAGCACCACTTTCCCGATGCCCGCCTGGCGCGGATCGACCGCGACAGCACCCGGCGGCAAGGCAGCCTGGAGCGGTTGCTGGACGCGGCAGTGAGCGGCCAGTTGAACCTCCTGGTCGGCACGCAGATGCTGGCCAAGGGCCACCACCTGCCGCATCTCGGCCTCGTCGCCGTCCTGGACGTCGATCAGGGCTTGTACAGCCCCGATTTCCGGGCCAGCGAGCGCATGGGGCAGCTGGTGGTGCAGGTCGCCGGACGCTCGGGCCGCGAGTTGCGTGCCGGCACGACCCTGATCCAGACCCATCGGCCCGACCATCCGTGGCTGCGCCAGTTGCTGACCGAAGGCTACCCGGCGTTCGCCCGCAGCCTCCTCGCCGAGCGCCGGGAGGCGCACTGGCCGCCGTTCACGCGCCTGGCCCTGCTGCGCGCACAGGCGGGCAGGCCGGAGCCCGCACTCGCGTTTCTGGACGCCGCCGGCCGGTGCCTGCCGCCGCCGGCCGGGATGCAGGTGCTCGGTCCCGTGCCCGCGCCCATGGCGCGCCGCGCCGGCGCCCATCGCGCCCAGTTGTTGCTCGTCGCGCCCTCGGCGGCGCCCCTGCATCACTATCTGGACCAGATCCTGCCGCGACTGTCGGCCTTGCCCGAAGGGAAAAGCGGCGTCCGCTGGTCGCTCGATGTCGATCCTCAGGATCTGTTCTAGCGTCGGTATCCCCCGATTCAAGCTCTCCGCCCGCAAGGCCGACTAATACACCGGATCCCCGCCATAGGGGTCGGGGCACGGATCACGGTCTTGATGGAAGGGGACACGCATGCACCAGGACACACATCGATTTCGCTCACGCGCCGGGCGAGTCGCCCGGTTCGCGGACGCGGGCCACACGGAATGGACCCGCTGGCTCTGGCTGGGGGGCTTGGGCGCCGGTATGGCGGCGTTGGCCTTGGCGCCCGTTGCTCAGGCCGAGGACTTGTGGGACGCCGATGGCCAGCAGCGCTGGGTGGCCGCCTTCGAAATACCCTTCGATGGCCCAGATGGGGTGGACACGCCGCGGCTGCATGTCGCACTGGAAAACCAGCGCGCACTGGAGAACGGCCTCCATGTCGCCAGCGTCGGCTATCAGTGGGTACTGGGGGCCACGCGGGCCGATCAGCGCCAAACCGGCTTCTATAGCGGCAACAGCTTTGCCTATGCCGACGGCGGCTATGGCCGGGAGACCGACGGGGCGCTGTTCTACCGCAGCGAAAAGATGGTCTTCAACGACCAGGCCGTGGATGAATACAGCCGTTTTTCCGACGGCGCGAAGGGTGTGCTGGTTCTGGGCGCGCTCGTCGGCGTGGTGCTCGCCGTTTCCAACGGCACCAGCAGCGACGGACCTTCGGAGCCGGAACCGGCGCCGCAGCCGCAGCCCGATCCGGGTCCCACGCCGGGACAGGCTGCCGCCGGGGTCGTCGGCCAGGCGTTGTCGCCCAGCAGCATTGCAGGATTCTTCAACAACGTCCTGGGGGGTGGCGGCGCGCCGGCCGGCCCCTGATGCGACGGTGCGCCGGAAGCGAGGCGCAGCGCCCGCTTCCGGCGCCGCCCGTTACAGCGCAAACAGGTCCATGAAGGCCGGAACCGGGGTCTGTTCCAGGGTTTTCTGCGAGCTGCAGATTGCCTCGATCTGCCGAGCCTGCTTGGCCGACAGGCGCGTGGCCAGATTGCGCTCGAACTTTTCCACCAGCACCGGGATGCCTTCCTTGCGCCGCCGGCGATGGCCAATGGGATACTCCACCACGACGTTCTCGGTCTTGGTGCCGTCGTTGAAGAACACCTGCACCGCGTTGCCGATCGAGCGCTTCTCGGGATCGAGATAATCCTTGCTGAACTGGGTGTTCTCCACCACGTCCATCTTCTTGCGCAGGGCATCGATGCGCGGATCGCGCGCCACCGCGTCCTCGTAGTCATCCGCCGTGAGGCGCCCGAACACCAGCGGTACCGCCACCATGTACTGGATGCAGTGGTCGCGGTCGGCGGGATTGTCCAGGGGCCCCGTCTTGTCGATGATGCGCACGCCCGCTTCCTGGGTCTGGATCACGATGCGCTCGATGCGCTCGAGCTTGTCGCGCACCTGCGGGTGCAGGCGCATGGCCGCTTCCACGGCGGTCTGGGCATGGAACTCGGCCGGGAAGGAAATCTTGAACAGCACGTTTTCCATGACGTAGCTGCCGAAAGCCTGGCTGTAGCTGAGCGGATTGCCCTTGAACAGCACGTCCTGGAAGCCCCAGGTCTTGGCCGTGAGCGCCGAGGGATAGCCCATCTCGCCGGTCGCCGCCATCAGCGCCAGCCGTACGCCGCGCGCCGTGGCGTCCCCGGCCGCCCAGCTCTTGCGCGAACCGGTGTTGGGCGCGTGGCGATAGGTGCGCAGCGCCGACCCGTCGATCCAGGCGTGGGAGATGGCGTTGATGACTTCGTCACGCTCCAGGCCCAGCATCTGCGCCGCCACCGCGGTGGTGGCGATGCGCACCAGCATGACGTGGTCCAGGCCGACGCGGTTGAAGCTGTTTTCCAGCGCCGTCACGCCCTGGATCTCGTGCGCCTTGATCATCGCGATCAGCACGTCGCGCATCAGCAGCGGCGCGGCGCCGCGGGCGATGTTGCGGCGGCTGAGGTAATCGGCCAGCGCCAGGATGCCGCCCAGATTGTCCGAGGGATGGCCCCATTCGGCGGCGAGCCAGGTGTCGTTGTAGTCCAGCCAGCGAATCATGCAACCGATGTTGAACGCGGCCTGCACCGGATCAAGTTCGTAGGACGTCCCCGGCACTCGCGCGCCGCCGGGCATGACCGCGCCGGGCACCACCGGCCCCATGAGCTTGGTGCAGGCGGGGAACGACAGCGCCAGCAGGCCGCAACCCAGCGTGTCCATGAGGCAGTAGCGGGCCGTCTGCATGGCCTCCTTGCTCTTCTCGACCTTGGCGTCGAGCACATAGTCGGCCATGTCGACCAGTATCGGGTCCGGCTTGGGACGCTTGGCGGAGCGGATGTCGTGAGCCATGAAAAATGTCCTTCTTGGGCAATTGAGGATCGCCGGCCGTCGCCTGGACGGCCGACGCGGTAAGGCAAGCCGGGATTCAGCCGCGCGCCGCGATGGGCTGATAGGCCCGCAAGGCCGGACCCACATAATCCGCACTGGGGCGGATGATGCGGTTGTTGGCACGCTGCTCCATCACATGCGCCGCCCAGCCGGTCAGGCGCGACATCACGAAGATGGGCGTGAACAAGGGCGTGGGAATCCCCATGAAGTGGTAGGCCGAGGCGTGGTAGAAGTCGGCGTTGGGGAACAGCTTCTTCTCCCGCCACATGACCGCGTCGACCCGCTCGGAGACGGGATAGAGCACCGTATCGCCCACCTCGTCGGCGAGCCGGCGCGACCAGGCCTTGATGACCTCGTTGCGCGGATCGGAGGTGCGGTAGATGGCGTGGCCGAAGCCCATGATCTTGTCCTTGCGCGCCAGCATGCCGAGGATCGCCTGCTCGGCTTCGTCGGCGCTCTGCCAGCGCTCCAGCATGGCCATCGCCGCCTCGTTGGCACCGCCGTGCAGCGGCCCGCGCAGGGAGCCGATCGCGCCGGTGATGCAGGAGTGCAGGTCGGAAAGCGTGGAGGCGCAGACCCGCGCGGTGAAGGTCGAAGCGTTGAATTCGTGCTCGGCGTACAGGATCAGCGAGACGTTCATCACCTGCTCGTGCAGCGCGCTGGGCGTGTGGCCATGGAGCAGTTGCAGGAAATGCCCGCCGATGGAGTCGGCATCGCTCTGGGTGTCGATGCGCACACCCTCGTGCGCGTAGCGCCACCAGTAGGTGATGATGGACGGGAAAACGGCGAGCAGCCGGTCGGCCACATCCTGCTGCCGGGAAAAATCGGTTTCGGTTTCCAGATTGCCCAGCATCGAGCAGCCGGTGCGCATCACGTCCATGGGATGGGCGCCGGCCGGAATGCGTTCCAGCACTTCCCGCAGCGGCGCCGGCAGTGCCCGCAGGCCCCGGAGCTTGGCCTGATACGCCGACAGCTCGGCCGCCGTCGGCAACTCGCCGCCGTGCAGCAACAGATAGGCGACTTCCTCGAAGCGGGCGTTCGCCGCCAGATCGCGCACGTCATAACCGCAATAGGTCAGCCCCGCGCCTTCCTTGCCGACCGTACACAAGCGGGTCTCGCCGGCGACTTGGCCGCGCAGCCCGGCGCCGCCCAGTGCTTTTTTCTCTTCCATGAAACACTCCTTGGATGCAGTCCTCGATCCGGATTTTTATGTGAAAAGGGCTTGCGCGGTGAGGAATGCCCCTATTCCGCGCCGTTTCCAAACAGGGCGTCGAGCTTGCGCTCATAGTCGTGGTAGCCCAGAACCTCGTAGAGCTCGGCGCGCGTCTGCATGCGCCCCAGCACGCTCTGTTGGCCGCCGTCGCGGCGAATCGCCGTGTAGACCTCGAGCGCCGCGGCGCTCATGGCGCGGAAGGCCGACAGCGGATAGAGCACCAGGCCCACCCCGACCGACCGCAGCTCATCGACGGTGAACAGGGGCGTCTTGCCGAATTCGGTGATGTTGGCCAGGACCGGCACCGGCACCGCGCGGGTGAAGGCCTGATACTCATCCAGCGTGTGCAATGCCTCGGCGAAGATCATGTCGGCGCCGGCCGCGACGTAGGCGCGCGCGCGCTCGATGGCGGCCGCTGCGCCCTCGGAGGCGTGGGCGTCGGTGCGCGCCATGATCACGAAATCCGGATCGGCTCGCCCGTCCACCGCAGCCTTGATACGGTCGACCATCTCGCCGGTCGACACCAGCGCCTTGCCCGGCCGGTGCCCGCAGCGCTTGGCGGCGACCTGATCCTCCAGATGCATGCCGGCGGCGCCGGCGCGGATCAGTTCGCGGGTGGTGCGGGCAATGGTGAAGGCATGTCCCCAGCCGGTATCGGCGTCGACCAGCAGCGGCAGGCGGGTCGCCGCCGTGATGCGGCGGACCTCCTCGCAGACCTCGGTCAGGCTGGTCATGCCCAGGTCGGGCAAACCGAACGCGGCGTTGGCGACCCCCGCGCCGGAGAGGTAGAGCGCCTGAAACCCGGCTCGCTCGGCCAGGAGCGCCGCATAGGCGTTGATGGCGCCCGCCACCTGCAAGGGCCGCTCGCGCGAGACTGCGGCGCGCAGTCTCGCGCCTGCTGAAGCCGGATCGTTCATGTCCTCATCCTTAAGGGTTGCCGAATCATAAGTAAGGCGCGTGGTGCGCCCGTACGCCATTCTAAGCGTCGGGCGCCATGGCCGACAACGAGGCTCTTCACTGACGCCGTCCGCAAGGGCCGCGACATCCGCCCAAAAAAAACCCCCGCACGAGGCGGGGGTTTTTCATCCGCGGAGGCAGATCAGCTTAGATCACGCGCACCGGGGTGAACGAAACGTTCGGGACTGGCAGCGTCAAGCCGTTCTGGAGGATGTAGGTGGTGCCCACGCCACCCAGGATGCCACCCAGCAGGCCGGTCTTGAACACGGCTTCCGGCAGGCTGATCAGGTCGGGGCCGATGCCGGGGATGACATCGAAGATGCCGATGTTCAGCGCGCTGAACGGACCGAAGGTCGGGCCGAAGTTGGTCCATTCGAAGTCGATCACGGCAGGGCCAACGGAGCCGGGCAGGCCGATGTACGACGCGCCGGTGAAGCCGGGCAGACCGATCTTGGCGGCGCCCAGGGTGAAGGGCAGGCCGAACAAGGGGGCGCCCAGAGGCCCGAAATTCACGTCATAGCCAATGGTGGTCAGGTCGATGATGCCCAGCTGGCCGCTCACGTCGGACAGGGCCTGATCCTTCATTTCGTTCATCTGGGCCGAAGCCATCAGGGGCAGAGCGGCCAGAGCGACACCGGCCAGAGTCTTCTTCATGTTCGAAACCATTGCTGTTCTCCT